>JAYRQH010000184.1:0-4616 GCA_041910715.1 Bergeyella sp. | reverse complement strand
GAACTCCTCTTGGTGCAGGTGGAATATCTACTAAATCAAATCTACCGATTTCTTTGTTGTCATTAAACATTGGTCTTTCTCCTTGTCCTACTCTGATGCTTACTGCAGGCTGATTGTCAGACGCTGTAGAGAACACTTCAGATTTTTTAGTTGGGATAGTAGTATTCGCTTCAATTAATTTCGTAAATACAGAACCCATAGTTTCAATACCCAATGAAAGTGGTGTAACGTCTAATAAAAGAACGTCTTTAACATCACCCGTTAAAACTCCCCCTTGGATGGCAGCACCAATAGCCACTACTTCGTCTGGGTTAACACCTTTTGAAGGCTTTTTACCAAAGAATTTCTCCACTTCTTCCTGGATGATTGGGATTCTTGTAGAACCACCTACTAGGATAACCTCGTCGATATCATTTGCCGTTAAACCTGCGTCAGATAAGGCTTTTTTACAAGGTTCCATAGATCTTCTTACCAAATCAGCAGATAATTGCTCGAACTTAGCTCTTGTTAATGTTTTTACCAAGTGCTTAGGTCCAGAAGCTGTTGCTGTGATGTAAGGCAAGTTAATTTCTGTCTGTTGAGATGAAGACAATTCAATTTTTGCTTTTTCAGCCGCTTCTTTTAATCTTTGTAAAGCGATAGGATCTGCTTTTAAATCAACACCTTCTTCAGATTTGAATTCGTCTGCCAACCAGTTGATGATCACATCATCGAAATCGTCACCACCTAGGTGCGTATCACCGTTTGTAGACAATACTTCGAAAACACCGTCTCCTAAATCCAGGATCGAGATATCAAAAGTACCACCACCAAGGTCATAAACTGCGATTTTTTGATCTTTATGTGCTTTATCAAGGCCGTAAGCTAAGGCTGCAGCAGTAGGCTCGTTGATAATTCTTTCCACTTTAAGACCTGCAATTTCTCCAGCTTCTTTAGTCGCTTGTCTTTGCGAGTCGTTGAAGTATGCAGGAACGGTAATTACCGCTCTAGAAACCTCTTGCCCTAAATAATCCTCAGCAGTTTTCTTCATTTTTTGAAGAATCATTGCAGAAATTTCTTGTGGTGTATATTCTCTATCGTCAATTTTTACTTTTACAGTATCGTTCGGTCCAGCAACCACTTTATACGGTACTCTAGAAATTTCAGAAGCATCATCTTTAAAGTGCGTTCCGATAAATCTCTTGATCGAGTAAACGGTTTTTGTAGGGTTGGTTACCGCTTGTCTTTTTGCAGGATCACCCACTTTTCTTTCACCATCTTCTGTAAATGCTACGATAGACGGTGTTGTTCTTTTACCTTCAGCGTTAGGGATAACTACAGGATCTTTTCCTTCCATTACCGCAACACACGAGTTGGTTGTACCTAAGTCAATTCCAATTATTTTGCTCATAATTTATATGTATTTTTATTTTTAAAATTAATTTGTTGCTTTCTAGTGCGCAACATTTATACCACGAGTCAAAACCTGCAAAAAAGTGACAAATTGACATTTTAAGATTGTATTTTTGCTTCATTAAGGAAGCAATTGTCCGAATTGGATTTTTAGAGTATGACAATCTTTCAAATTTAGATAATGTTAATACAGGATTCTTTTTACTACCGGTAGAAATCGTTATTTTTGAGAAAACATACATTTCTCCAATGCCACAAGAATTTAATGCACGTGATATCACCTGGCTTGCTTTTAATGCACGCGTTATGCAAGAAGCAAAAGACAAAAGCGTCCCACTCAATTTAAGAATTCGTTTTTTAGGTATTTTTTCAAACAATTTAGACGAGTTTTTTCGAGTTCGCGTTGCAGGATTGAAGCGAGCAATGGATTTTAAAGAAAAGATTATTTCTGAATCCTTCTTTCAGCCGCCATCCAAAATTCTGCAGCAGATAAACGAAATTGTCATCAATCAACAAGAAGATTTTGATAAAACCTGGAAAGAAATTCAGGAGGAAATGGCGAAGGAACATGTTTTCATTAAAACAGCGAAAAACCTCAACACCAAACAAAAAGAATTCGTAAAAAAATATTTTGATGACGTTGTGGAGTCCAATGTGATTCCCATTTTGCTTCATGACAACAAGCCACTTCCCTATTTACGCGACAAAAGTTTGTATTTAGGAATCGCGATGCGAAAAAAAGACTGGCTTTATCAAAGTAGTTTTGCCATTATTGAGATACCATCGCGTTTCGTTGGCAGATTTGTTTTGTTGCCATCAGAAGAGGGCGAAACCAATGTAATGCTTTTGGAAGATGTTATCACGTTTATGCTTCCAGAAATCTTTCATTTTTTTGGATTTGATGATTTTCAGGCCCACGCATTCAAAGTAACCAAGGATGCCGAATTCGATTTGGATAATGACATCCGAACTAATCTTGCGCAAAAGATTGAAAAGGGAATTAAAAGCAGGCGTAAAGGGAAACCTACCCGATTTGTTTTCGATCGTAATATCGATAAGGCGCTTTTAGAATTCTTAATTCGGAAACTAAATTTAACGAAAAAAGACAGTATTATTCCTGGAGGAAAAATTCATAATTTCAAACATTTTATGGACTTTCCCGACGTTTTCAAAACCATACAAACTCCAGCGGAACGCACGTCATTTTATCATCCTAAGTTCCCCAATGACAGCCGAATTACGGAGACGATTTTAAAAGAAGATGTTCTACTGACGTTTCCATACCATAAATATCGACCCGTTATTGATTTGCTGCGCGAAAGTGCTATGGATCCCGACGTGAAGTCTATACAAATTACCGCATATCGTTTGGCTAATAATTCCAAAATAATCAATGCACTCATCAATGCCGCGCGTAACGGTAAAGAAGTCACGGTTATGGTGGAACTGCGCGCCCGATTCGATGAAGAAGCCAATTTGGTTTGGAAAGAACGTCTTGAAGAGGAAGGAATTGTTGTTTTAACGGGATTACCAAATAAAAAAGTACATGCCAAGCTTTGCGTTATTAAAAAGCGCGTGAATAATAAAACGATGCAGTACGGTGTTGTAAGTCCCGGAAACTTCAATGAAAAAACAGCCAAGATTTATGGTGATCTATTACTTTTCACTGCAGATCGGGGAATCATGGCAGATATAAACAAGGTATTTTCTGTCCTGCGCAAGCCCAAGGAAGATCCTATTCCTGTACTAAAAACGTGTAAAAAGCTGATGGTTTGTCCCCAGTTTATGCGGGAGAAAATTATCCATCACATTGATAAAGAGATCGAAGAGGCGAAAAATAATCGGAAAGCGGAAATTATTGTTAAGGTAAACTCATTAAGTGATCGCGAACTGATAAAAAAACTATACGATGCAGCCCATGCGGGAGTTACCATTAAGCTGATTGTTCGCGGAATTTACTGCGCTGTAAATCAAAAATCATTTAAAAAGAAGATTGAGGCAATTTCCATTGTTGATGAGTATTTGGAGCATGCCCGGATCATGTATTTCTACAATAAAGGGAACGAAGACATCTACATTTCTTCTGCCGACTGGATGACCAGAAATCTGGATTACCGAATAGAAGCAGCAGCTAAAATCACACAGAAAAATCTTAAGAAAGAAATCCTGCATATTCTGGATATTCAACTGAAAGACAATGTTAAAGCTCGAATTTTAGACACAAAACTTCAAAATAAATACGTAAAAAACAACGATAAGGCGATCCGTTCTCAAATTGAAACCTATCATTATCTAAAAAATAAAACAGACTAGCTACTCCGATGTTTTTTTTAAGAATATTATAACACCGTTACATTCAGCTATACCAAAATAAATTACGAACTTTGCAGATTAGTTTTTTACAAAAAGATTGTTATGATACTAGCTGCAATAGATATCGGAAGTAACGCTGCTCGATTGCTGATTAATGAAGTTCAGGAAACTTCAGGAAAGAAACCCGAATACACCAAACTAAACCTTTTGCGCATCCCGCTCCGACTGGGAATGGATGTTTTTAAGAATGGGGAGATAGGAAGCGAACGTGAAAAAATGATAATCGATTCGATGAAGGTTTTCAGCGATTTGATGAAGATTTATAAAGTGCAGCACTACAGAGCGTGCGCTACAAGTGCGATGCGAGATGCTCGAAACGGACAGTCTATTATCGAACAAGTTCAGGAAACTTCAGGAATAAAAATCGAAATAATCAGCGGTGATGAAGAAGCTCAATTGGTATTCGACAATCATGTTGCAGAAGCTTTAGATAAAAATTTTAGCTACTTGTATATTGATGTGGGCGGCGGCTCCACAGAACTTACGTTTTTTGAAAACAACAAAATGAAGTTCAAAAAATCGTTTAATATTGGGACAATTCGTTTGCTCCAAAATTTGGTTACCGATGAATCTTGGGACGAGATGAAAACGGAAATCAAATCGCACATCACCTCCAAAAAACCTATTGTAGCGATTGGATCGGGGGGAAACATTAACAAAGTTTTCTCGATGAGCAAAACCAAAGAGGGAAAACCCATAAGTTACGCCTACTTGAAAAAATTCTTAAAAGAAGCTGGCGAACTTTCGGTAGAAGAGCGCATGCTGAAATACCATGTACGTGAGGATCGTGCCGATGTGATGGTGCCAGCAATTAAAATTTTCACCAACATTCTTGCTTGGGCCAACATCAG
>JAYRQH010000183.1:0-1964 GCA_041910715.1 Bergeyella sp. | reverse complement strand
TTTATACTTAGCAATATCTGTAATCGATATAAAATCAGTCTCCGCAATGCTGATAATTGAAATTTCCTTGTCCTTTACGTTAATTTTTGCCATAATCTTGTAAATCCGTTAATCCTGAAAATCTTGCTTCAGACGATGGTCTGGGTGGAAAGAATTCTTTTTTACTCATCTGTGTCATCATTTTGAGTTAAATCCATTGGTCGAATCATACTTTCTATGAATGCAATTTCATCTGCCGTTAAACCATATTTCTTGTAAAGCTTTTCGTCTGTCCAAACTATACTAAAATCTTGTATTGGAATTAAAGAAAATGTTGATTGGGATAGGTTCTTTTGAATACGATTAAAAAACAATAACGCTCTATAAAACTTAGTTTTTGTGTATGTTAAACAATTCTCTGCTTCAGTTTTATTGGCAAATGGTCCTATCATTAAAAATGTTTCCGTACATACTTCATTAGGTAATCCTAAAATGATTTCAGGGGGCACTGTAGAAGTTGTTGAGTATGCGTATGATTGAAATAACTTATATTTTTGAATACTTTCATTCGCTGCAATTTTTTTTGAATCAATATATCCAATAATTCTTTTAGCTCCGCCTTTGTTGCCTTTAACACCATATATTTTGAATGAACCTTTATATGGCTTATCAGGTATTTTTTCATAGCCGTAATTTCGTGGCGAGTTAAACAAATCAGTAGCTATTCCATATGGCTTTCTTGAAGAAACAATTTTTGTGAATTTATCTTCATTTTTTTTATGTACTTTTTCTATAATTGAAATTTGCCTAAAGTCTCTTATTACTGTATCAGAGAAATCATTTTTTAGGTATCTTTTAGAGCTGATAGCATCCAAGCCACGAGGCTTGTAATAAAAGTTTGCTTCTTCTTTATTTGAGTAATCCCATAAAAAGTAACAGACACCACCATCAATATTCAGACCACTAAAACATTCTTTAGCATCTTCATAATCATATATGAATTTGATTCTTTTATCATTAATCATTTCATTGCGAAAACCATCAAGCCCTTTACCTCCTTTCATCCATCTTGAAGGAATAATCATTGAAATATATTTTGGATTGAGCTTCTTTGCTTGCTCAATGAAAAGATGATAAATTGGTTTAGCACTGTCTCCTGTGCCACCACCATCATTTAATTGATAAGGTGGATTTCCAACGATAACGTCAAATTTCATATTGAATAATTTTTCTGGTTTGTCTGTGTGAATAAAATTGTAAGCGTAAGTTTCCAAAGTATCTTCACGGTCGTACACTTCCTGGCTTGCTCCGCAATAGGTGCATTTTCCGCTTTGCCAAGTGTGTTTCATTCGTTTGTAACGAATGTTTCCTTGTTCATCAGTAAAGGTGTCGCAAATGGAGTATTTCCCATTGGCAGTTTTGGAGCAATACACGCTTCTGCGAGATAGCAAGGCGGTTAAATCGGTAATGGCAATGCCATACAATTGTTGGCTAAAAATGTGGTTAATGCGTTCCTGCTTGTCGGGGATTTGGGTTTCCAAACCATTCATCAGACGTTTAGCCATTTCACGCAAAAACACACCACTTTTAGAAACAGGGTCTAAAAACTTGGCGCCAGGGTTGCTCCACAATTCGGCTGGGAGCAAGTTCAAAATATCGTTTACCAAATTTGGTGGCGTAAATACTTCGTCATTGCTCAAATTGGCAAGGCAGGAGAGTACATCGGGGTTATAGTTCGTTTGTATCATCTTCACCCAATTTTAAGAAATGAATAAGCGGAAAATCTTTTACAGGTTCGTCAATGGCTGCTGCATTGCCTTCGTCATTGAATAGTGAAAATTGGTGTGTTTTCTCTACTAAAAATTTGAACATATAATCTCTGCGTTTCAGCATAGAGCCGTTTACGGCACTCCATTCGGAAAACACAATTGGTTGTTTGGTTTCGGGATTGGTAAAGTCCAAAGCGTCACCCCAAAGTATGTTTC
>JAYRQH010000182.1:0-29317 GCA_041910715.1 Bergeyella sp. | reverse complement strand
TGAAAAAAAAGGAAATTATTACGAATTTTTATTCTTAACGAAAGGAGGTGGTTCTGCGAATAAAACTTTCTTATATCAAAAAACAAAATCTCTATTGAACGATAAATCTTTAGAAGAATTTATCCGTGAAAAAATAATGGATTTGGGAACTGCCGCTTGTCCACCTTACCACTTGGCGTTGGTGATTGGTGGAACATCAGCAGAAGCTAATTTGGCAGCCGTGAAAAAAGCAAGTGCAGGGTATTACGACAATCTTCCAACCGAAGGAAACATGGGCGGACAAGCGTTCCGTGATTTGGAGTGGGAGAAAAGAGTCCAGAAAATTTGCCAGGAAAGTGCCATCGGAGCACAGTTTGGCGGAAAATACTTAACACATGATGTTCGTGTCATTCGTTTGCCGCGTCACGCCGCATCTTGTCCAGTTGGAATGGGCGTTTCTTGTTCTGCGGACAGAAATATCAAAGGAAAAATAACCAAAGACGGAATTTTCTTGGAACAGCTGGAAACCAATCCAGAGAAATTTTTACCAGCAACGCCGCCGCATTTGGAAGAGCCAGTAACGATTGATTTGAACCGACCGATGCCAGAAATCTTAGCTGAACTTTCAAAATATCCAATCAAAACTCGATTAAAACTAAACGGAACTTTGATTGTAGCTCGAGATATTGCGCACGCAAAAATTAAGGAACTATTGGACGCTGGAAAACCAATGCCAGAATATTTTAAAAATCATCCTATTTATTACGCGGGACCTGCAAAAACACCAGAAGGAATGCCTTCTGGAAGTTTCGGGCCTACAACAGCGGGAAGAATGGACGTTTACGTAGATGAATTTCAAGCCAATGGCGGAAGCATGGTGATGCTGGCGAAAGGAAACCGTAGCAAAGACGTGACTGACGCTTGTGCAAAATATGGTGGTTTTTATCTGGGTTCTATTGGTGGTCCTGCAGCGATTTTAGCGAAAGACAATATAAAGTCGGTAGAAGTGGTTGATTTCCCAGAATTGGGTATGGAAGCCGTTCGTAAAATTGAAGTGGTGGATTTCCCTGCGTTCATTATCACCGATGACAAAGGCAATGATTTCTTTGCAAATTTGGCTCATTAATTATTTAAACTTAATCTTAATTCAGAAAATAGGCCTTATTTACTTTGTTAGAAAAAGAAAAAGTTCTATTTTTGCCTTATAAAATATTAAAGACATGATGTTATCAGCATTTTGGCCGTTTTACCAGTTTCTTTGGACAATTTATTTCTTTACGATGTTCATTATCGGGTTCTGGTGTATCTTTATGTTTGCAACGGTTGTAGTTCCAATGTGGCTTACAGAAGGTCTTAGAGAATATTTTGGTAAATCAAAACCTTTTGATCCAGAAACAATCAGAAGAAAATTAATTACCGAACAAGAAGGTGTAGAAGTTATCTACAACGAGCCAAAAGGAAACGGACCTTTTTTATATCACGGTCATCATTAATTGATGTCATCGCTTTTCTCCCTAAATTTGAGAGAAGTGATATCAAAGCAATACGATATATATAAAAGTTTCAACGCAGTTGAAACTTTTTTGTTTTAATTACTTGAAAGTGGAAAATTTCTATTTTCTAAAAAGCGTATCTTTGCATCCACAAAAATTCCATAATGTCAAAATCATTAGTTCCAAAATTAGAAGCCATTAAGCAACGCTATAACGAGGTTGCCGATTTAATCATTCAGCCAGATGTAATTTCGGATCAAAAAAAATATTCGTCTCTTAACAAGGAATACAGTGATCTAGGCAAAATAGTTCGAGTTTATGATGAATACAAAGGTGCATTAGACTCTATTGAAGAGTCCGACGAAATTATTGCCGATGGCTCGGATCGTGATTTGGTTGATTTAGCTAAAATGGAAAAACTGGAAGCTCAAGATAAAATTCCCGCATTGGAAGAGGAGCTGAAAGTGCTTTTAATTCCCAAAGATCCTGCCGATGATAAAAACGTAATTGTAGAATTACGTGCGGGAACTGGTGGCGATGAAGCTGCAATTTTTGTGGAAGACATTTACAGAATGTACACCATGTATTTCAAAACGAAGGGCTGGAGACATGAAGTGACCGATTCTAACGAAGCTGCAAAAGGATATAAAGAATTAATCATGAAGGTTGAGGGCGATGGAGTATACGGTGTTATGAAGTTTGAATCGGGAGTTCATCGAGTACAGCGTGTTCCAGAGACCGAATCACAAGGTCGTGTTCACACCTCTGCAATCACAATTGCTGTTTTACCTGAAGCGGAAGAAGTGGATTTTGAACTAAATCCTGCAGATATAGAAATGCAAACCTCGCGTTCCGGAGGTGCTGGAGGGCAGAATGTAAACAAGGTGGAAACGAAAGTTCAGTTAACGCACAAGCCGTCGGGGATGGTAGTAGTTTGTCAGCAAGCGCGTTCTCAGCTTGCAAACCGCGAATTGGCCATGGAAATGTTGCGTACCAAGTTGTACGATATTGAGTTGCAAAAAGTTCAGGGAGATATTGCAGCACAGCGTAAATCCATGGTTTCTACGGGAGACCGCTCGGCAAAAATTAAAACCTATAACTATCCACAAGGTCGTGTCACGGATCACCGAATCAATAAGTCGATTTACAATTTAGATGCTTATATGAATGGTGATATTGGCGAAATGATTGATGCCGTAATCATGGCAGAGAATGCCGAAAAAATGAAAGGTGAAGAAGAAGGAATATAAAATAGAAAAGCAACTTTAGAGTTGCTTTTTTTGGCAGCATATCATCGAATCAAATGAAAGGTTCTGGTGGCTTTTAAAAAAATTGTACCTTTATAATCAATTAATTTTCACTAGAAAAATGCGAAAGGCAATTACCAATAAAACACCAGATTTTAAACTAACCGCTTCACAATTAGAAAACTACACCTTCGAAAAAGATGGACTTCAACTGAAAACCCAGTACACAAAAGAAGATGTAAATCCATCCTTAAGCGAAGCTTCGGCGGGGATTGCACCTTATCTTCGTGGTCCGTACAGCACTATGTATGTTCAGAAACCTTGGACTATTCGGCAGTACGCAGGTTTTTCAACGGCTGAAGAATCCAACGCATTTTACAGAAGAAATTTAGCAGCTGGACAAAAAGGTCTTTCCGTGGCTTTTGATTTGGCGACGCACAGAGGTTATGATTCCGATCATGCGAGAGTAGTTGGTGATGTTGGAAAAGCAGGTGTAGCCATCGATTCTGTGGAGGATATGAAGATTTTATTTGATCAAATTCCGTTGGATCAAATCTCGGTTTCCATGACAATGAACGGGGCGGTTCTTCCAATCTTAGCTTTTTATATTGTGGCTGCTGAGGAGCAGGGTGTTGCACAGGAACTGCTTTCAGGAACCATTCAGAACGATATTCTGAAGGAATTTATGGTCCGAAATACTTACATCTATCCGCCAACGCCATCCATGAAAATTATTGCTGATATTTTCGAATATACCTCGAAATACATCCCAAAATTCAACTCCATATCAATTTCAGGATACCACATGCAGGAAGCTGGCGCCACGCCAGTTTTGGAGATGGCTTATACGTTAGCAGACGGATTAGAATACGTGAGAACGGGCATCAAAGCAGGCATGAACATCGATGAATTTGCACCTCGTTTATCATTTTTCTGGGCAATTGGTATGAATCACTTCATGGAAATCGCTAAAATGCGAGCTGCAAGAGTAATTTGGTCGAATTTAATTTCACAGTTTAATCCTCAAAATCAAAAATCGCTTGCCTTGAGAACGCATTCCCAAACTTCGGGTTGGTCTTTAACCGAGCAGGAGCCTTTCAATAATATTACTAGAACCGCTATCGAGGCACTTTCTTCGGCCCTGGGTGGCACGCAATCTTTGCATACCAACGCTTTGGACGAAGCTATTGCACTTCCAACAGATTATTCGGCGAAGATTGCGAGAAATACGCAGATTATTTTGCAGCAGGAGTCGGGGATTTGTGATGTGGTAGATCCAATGGGTGGAAGCTATTTGGTGGAATCTTTAACCCAACAAATGATTGATGAAGCTATGAAGTATATTGATGAGGTGGAAAAAGAAGGCGGAATGACGAAAGCCATTGAAGCGGGAATTCCAAAAATGAGAATTGAGGAAGCAGCGGCAAGAAAGCAAGCAAAAATTGACAGTGGTGAAGAGTTTATCATCGGCGTAAATTCCTTTAAATCTTCCCAAAAACAACCAGAATTTGATATTTTAGATATCGACAACTCACTGGTTCGTCAAAAACAGATTGAACGCTTAAATTCCATCAAAGAAAAACGTGATAATCAATCTGTAGAAAGTGTTTTAGAGCGAATTAAGACAGCTGCAAAAGATCAAAACGAAAATCTTTTGGCGTTGAGTATCGAAGCAGCACGCAGAAGAGCTACTTTAGGTGAAATTTCCGATGCTTTGGAATCGGAATTTGGACGCTACAAAGCCAATATTAAAACCATTTCAGGAGTTTATGCCATGAATGCAACTAAAAACGAATATTTCGGAAAAGCGATTGAGTTAACGCAAAAATTTGAGGAAGAAGAAGGTCGCCGACCACGTATCATGGTGGTGAAAATGGGTCAAGACGGTCACGACCGTGGTGCGAAAGTTGTGGCAACAGCATTTGCCGACATGGGCTTCGATGTGGATGTTGCCCCATTGTTCCAAACTCCGGAAGAAGTCGCTAAACAGGCCGTGGAAAACGATATTCACATTTTGGGCGTTTCGTCGTTGGCAGCTGGTCACAAAACTTTAGTTCCTCAGGTAGTGGAAGAGTTGAAGAAATTGGGCGCAGATGATATTACCATCGTTGTTGGCGGTGTAATACCACAGCAAGATTACGACTATTTATACGCCAATGGTGCCGATTTTATTTTTGGTCCAGGAACAAATTTGCCAAAATGTGCAGTTGATATTTTGGAGAAATTTTTAAATTAAAACTGTAATAAAGTATAACAATCGGCCAAACACCATTTTGCCTATGCAACTATCCTACGTTCGTAAAGAGCTTAAGTTAAAAGAAACATTTGCAATTGCTTACGGCAGTTACGACAAAAGAGATGCCTTATTACTTCAGCTAAGTCATGCAGGCAAGAAAGGGTATGGCGAATGCGTAGCAATTAATTACTATGGAATCAACCTATCTGAATTTGAAGTTACATTAGAAAATATTCGTTCACAGATTGAATCGTATAAAATAGAATTTCCTACGGATTTCTACGACTTTATTTTTGCACTGGATATACATCCTTTTTTACAATCGGCTCTGGATTGTGCGTATTGGGATTTGTTTGGAAAACTTGAAAATAAGAATTTTGCAGAATTAAATAAATTGGATAATTCCACGAGTGCAGAGAGTTCCTACACCATATCCATTGCTCCCATTGACGAGCAAATAAAGAAAATGGAAAAAAGCAGTTGGTCACGTTTTAAGGTAAAATGCAATCATTTAGATAAAACTGATTTTGAAACGCTAGCAAACTATAATCGACCTGTTGCTCTCGATTCGAATGCCAGTTTAAAAGATGAAGATTGTATATGGATTCAGGAGAATCCGCTTGCAGAAAATTTTCTCTATTTAGAACAACCGTTAGCAATTGGAAAATATCATGCACTGAAAAACAGAGGTTTTGCGAATTGGATGGCGGACGAAGATGTGCAAAATAGTACGTATTTGGAAACCTTGCGGCCGCACTATTCAAGCGTTAATATAAAACTGATGAAATGCGGTGGACTCACACCCGCTTTAGAACTTATCAAAAAATCCAAATTTTTAGGATATAAAGTCATGTTGGGCTGTATGACGGAATCGTCGGTAGGAATTTCTGCTGGATGTGCGTTGGGTAGCTTGTTGGATTTCGCCGACCTTGATGGAGCTAATTTAATATCGAATGATTATGCAAAAGGAAGTTTTGTAGAAAATGGGAAATTGGTGATAAGTGATAAACCCGGCTTGGGTATTCAACTACTATAAAAAACACCGCCAAGCGGTGTTTTTTATTTTTTTACTGTCTCTTAACTGAAACAATATAATCGTAAACCAATTGATGCTGTTCTTCATTTAGTTTTGCTTTTGGTGCCATCGAATTCATTATACCTACCCATTGCACTGACGAAAATGCAGTAGGTACAGGTAAATCGTGGCATTTTTTACACGAGTTTTCAAATATTACTTTTCCTTGTGCTAATTTTTCAGCTTTGAGAGCTTCTTCTTGAGCCAGTGGCTTTTTCGTACACGAAACTAAACCAAGAAAACCGACAGAACATACAAGCAGTATTTTTTTCATAGAAATATCTTTTCTTTCAAATTTAATAATTAATTTTAAACAATTGCAGTTTTGAAGTTATGAAGTTTTCCATCGATGAGTTGGTTGCCGGTGTTCTTTCGGGTAATAAAAGGTTATTGGGTAAAGCCATCACCTTGATTGAAAGTTCAAAAGCGGAACACCGCACCCAAACGGAGTTGCTCCTGAAGGAGTTAATGCCATACACGGGAAATTCCGTGAGAATAGGCATTACGGGTGTTCCGGGAGCCGGAAAATCAACATTTATAGAAAGTTTTGGAAAATTAGCGATACATCATGGTCAAAAAGTGGCGGTTCTAGCTATTGATCCCAGTTCCTCACTGAACAAGGGTTCAATCTTGGGAGATAAAACAAGAATGGAGGAATTGGCGAAGGAGCCAAATGCCTTTATCAGACCCTCACCCAGTTCTGGTTTCCTTGGTGGAGTAGCAAATACAACGTTTGAAACCATGCTGATTTGCGAAGCTGCAGGCTATGATTATATTTTAATAGAAACGGTTGGAGTCGGGCAAAGCGAAGTTTTGGTTGCTGATATTACGGATGTTTTTCTCTTTTTGAAGATAATAGGCGGTGGTGATGAACTTCAAGGTATCAAAAGAGGAATAATGGAAATGGTTGATCTCATTTTTATTAACAAAGTCACTCCTGAAACGACTTACAAAGCCAAATCAACAAAGCAGGAATTGTTGAGGGCATTGCATTTCATGCCCGAAAAGGAAAAGGGCTGGAACGTCCCTGTTTTATTAGGATCGGCACTGAATTGCGAAGGTTTGGATGCCGTTTATGAAAAAATTACCGATTTTGTTGAATTGAAAAAGAAGTCAGGCCGTTTTACCGAAGTGCGTAAGGAGCAAGCAAGAAAACGCTTTGAATACTGGGTACGCGAACTAATTTTGGAGAAAGCATCTCAACATGCTCAAGATGGGCTCTACGAATCGCATAAAAAAAAGGCCTCCGAACTGAGTGTTAATCCAAGTTCGGAAGCCCGATTGTTTGTTGATGAGCTTTTGCGTTAATTTTTCACTTCATTTTTCATAATATATCCATCATAGGAAATCGGCTGCTTATCTGTAGATTCCACAGAAACATACGCTTTACCATTCGGGAAAACTTCCATAATCATTTTACGAATCGTGTTTTGATCATTAAATGAAATATTCAGGATCGTGCTTCCTTTTTTTCCAGTTTCTTTTCTGATATTAAAGTCTTTTGATTCAAAATCAAAACCATTTTTCCGAGGATCAATTGGCGCTGAATAGGAACGACCAAAGTAGGGTAAGTACACCGAAATTTCCTCTTTTTTCAATACGATGGTATATCCGTAATCGAGATTCATAATCCGATTGGCAAACCCACCAGGAATGGAGTTCATAATGGTATTAACCGAGGTGTCCAAAGGACTGGCTCGTTGCGCCATAAATGTAAATTCGTTCTGCTCGATAACAAGAGTAACCGTTTCTTTATCTAAATAATTTTGCGACGAACTGCACGACTGTAAAAACATGAGTCCGAGCATCATCGAGGTGAATATGAGAATCTTTTTCATAACGTAAATTATATTTTTTTAAAATTAATCAAAAATTATGCAACGCTGCTTTTTTATGTTGGAATAAAAATTGTAAACGTTCAATTATTAAATAATAAAGCTATGAAAATTACATCCATTTTTAGCGTAGGCGCAGCTTCATTGATGCTCATGGCCTGCACAACAAACCCAATTACGGGGCGAAAATCAGTACAAATAGGTTCATTAAATTCACAAATTCAAGCTTCGGCAGTCCAGCAGTACAGAGAAACTTTGGCTTCTAGCAAGGTAATCAGCGGTACAACCGCAGCTAATCAGGTAAAAACTGTTGGTAATAATATTAAAAATGCGGCTAACAAATACTACAATAGTATTGGTAGAGGCAGTAATATGGACGGGTATTCTTGGGAATTTAATTTGTTACAGTCGGATCAAGTGAATGCTTGGTGTATGCCTGGTGGTAAAGTAGCGGTATATTCCGGAATTTTACCTGTGACAAAGGATAATAATGGGATGGCAGTAGTTTTAGGTCACGAGATTTCGCACGCTTTAGCGGGTCATGGCAACGAGCGTATTTCTCAAGCTGTTATCGCTCAGTATGGTGGACAGATTTTAGGAGGAGCCTTATCTTCTTCGCAGTGGTCTAGTATCTTCCAGCAAGCGTATCCGCTTGGTGCACAAGCTGTATTGTTAAAATATGGTCGATCTCAAGAGTTGGAAGCTGACGAAATGGGATTGTATTTGATGTCAATGGCAGGATATGATCCACGGTCTGCGGCACCGTTCTGGGAGCGAATGGAGTCGATTTCTTCAGGAAACAGACCGCCTGAATTCCTTTCAACTCACCCGAGTCCTGAAAACCGAAGAGCAGATATTAACAAACATTTGCCTCGAGCTTTAGAATATTATAAAGCTGCAGGAGGTAAAATTTAATAGAAATATAGTTTTCAACCCATTCCATTTCAAATTTTAGTATTTTTGAAATGGAATTTTTAATTTTCAAACTATGAAAAGCTTAACTCTTATTGGACTGCTGCTTCTCGGACTGTCCGCCGTTTTGTTTTATTTTATTCCCGAATTTTCGGTGGTGAAACTTTTTGAACCAACAACGTTGATGGGCATACTTGCCGGAATTGGTATCGGGCTAATTATTGGCGGAATGGTAGGCTATGTCTCGAAAGGAAATGCCGTAAAGCAAGCGCAGCGCAGAAAGGAATATACGCAACTGCAAAAAGAAAAAATTGAATTGGAGAAGCAAGCCGCCGAATTGGCAAAGCAGCAAGCCTTAGAAAATAAAAATCCTCAGCTATAACTGAGGATTTTTTTATTTTAAGCATAAACTGGTTTAGAATTGGTAACCAAGACCAACAATAAATAAACCTTGTCTGTTGTCGTAGCGTATGGTTTCGTTTTTATCAACAATTTGGCTGATGTATTCTCTCTGATCTTTACTGAAAGCTCCTTCGTAACGTGCGTTAATTAACAGTTTTTTGATTTGAGCCTGAGCACCAAACTGATATCCAACGGTGAAGTTATTTTTCACATTTTCTTTAAACTCATTGTATGTGTTTTCTTTTGCCAAGTTGTAGCTTGCCACAGGACCGGCAAATACTCCTAATGTATTTCCTAGCACATTATATCCTAACAATACAGGAAGGTCAAGACGATTGCTTTTTGCTTCAATAGTAACACCATTTACTTCAGTTTCGTTTTTGAATGTGGTATAGTAAAGTTCTGGCATTAGAAATAGGGCAGTTGGCAAATCCACTTTTACGGACAAACCAACGTTGAAACCGGTATTGTTTTTTCCTTTTTCGTCAATCGCTGTATTTGCTGCATTTTTAATGTCCTTCCACGAAGCCGAGCTTGTTGGAAAAAGGACGTTCGCTTTTCCCGCAACTGAAATTTGGGCTGATGCAAATCCTGAAATACAGATGCATGCCGCATAAAATAATTTAGTCATTATTTTCTGGTTTAGTTATAATATTTTCAATAGATGTTTTGTTGTTTTCCATCAAATATTCTCTCAATTCTTTAAACAACTCTGATGAATAAACGAAGTCAATAAGGTTTTTATTGCCCGCAGTAATTAAGATGTCTTTGTCACCTTCCCATTCTTTGATTCCTTTTCGTAGATATACAATCTTTTCACCAATGGTCATAACCGAGTTCATATCATGCGTGTTGATGATGGTTGTGGTGTTATATTCCTTGGTGATTTCCAATAAAAGATCATCAATAATATTCGACGTGTACGGGTCCAAACCTGAGTTCGGCTCGTCACAAAATAAATATTTAGGATTGTTTACAATAGCCCGAGCAATGGCCACACGTTTTTGCATGCCTCCCGATATTTCGGAAGGGTATTTTTTGCTGGCGTTATCCAAATGCACACGACCCATCACTTCAATAGCCCGACGTTTTTTCTCACGGAATGTAAGATTGGTAAACATATCCAATGGGAATGTGATGTTTTCTTCCACCGTCAGCGAGTCAAAAAGTGCACTTCCTTGGAAAACGGTTCCAATTTCCGCGCGTAAACTTTGCTTTTCCTGTCTCGACATATTCATCACATCGCGACCATCAAACAAAATACTGCCGCTCGTTGGCTCATATACATTGAGGAGTGATTTTAGGAAAACGGTTTTTCCTGAACCACTTTGCCCAATAATTAGGTTGACTTTCCCCGTATCAAAAGTTGTTGTGATGCCTTTTAGAATCTCAACTCCATCAAAGCTCTTTTTTAAATCTTTTACTTCAATCATTAGCTTAGAATCATTTGAGTTAATAGTAGTTCTGAAATAATGATGAAAACCATTGTCCAAACTACGGCTTGAGTACTTGCGCGCCCTACTTCCAATGATCCACCTTGAACGTTATATCCGAAATAGGATGGTACCGTTGCGATAATAAATGCGAAAACAGCAGTCTTTATAAATGCGTAATAGAAGAAAAGATTCGGCATATACATTTGTACTCCGCTCGTAAATTCTGCCGTGGTCCAGTTCCCCGTAATCATACCTGCCGCATAACCTCCTAAAATACCAACGACAATACTGATGGCAATTAATATAGGATTGAAGATGATACAGGCTAATATTTTTGGAAGAATTAAAAAATTTGCAGAGTTTACACCCATAATGTCTAATGCATCAATTTGCTCTGATACCCTCATGGTACCGATACTAGACGCGATATAGGAACCCACTTTTCCTGCAAGAACCAAACTTATAATGGTAGGGGAGAATTCCAATACCAAAACAGCCTTACTTGCATACCCTACAAAAGACGTAGGGATGGGGAACGATGAGGCTTTAAAATTGTTATACATTTGTATTGCGACAACCGCACCAACGAAAATGGATGTGAACACGACAAGTCCAAAAGAGTTGATTCCCAAGTCGTTAACTTCCCTCATAAACCCTTTCCAGAAGACGGATTTTTTTTGGGGAGCCTTGATGCTTTTTCCAACCAAGATCAGGTATTCTCCAAAGGCGTTCAAAAACTTTTTAATCATGCTGCTAAGGTAAGGTATTTTGAGAAATTATTGTGCGTTTTTGTCACCTGTAATTAGTAATGCAATGGTTTTCAGTATGATGACTAAGTCTAGGCTGAAACTCCAGTTTTTTACATAGTAGGAATCTGCGATAATGCGTTTCCGCATCTGAAGGTTCATATCGCCGCGATCGCCACGCAATCCATTTACTTGTGCCAGACCCGTAATTCCTGGTTTTACCAAACTTCGTATGGCATATTTACCAATTTTAGGTTTAAAAAAGCTGTCCACTTTTAGCATATGCGGTCGTGGACCAACCACCGACATGTTGCCAAAAAAAACATTGATGAATTGCGGTAACTCATCTAAACTGGTCGTGCGTAATAATTTACCAATCTTCGTAATCCTTGAATCGTTTTCGGATGTCGTTTTCTGCGAGGAGTCTGCATTTACGACCATGGTTCTAAATTTAAAACACGTAAAAACTTCGTCATGATACCCAAAACGCTTTTGTTTAAAAAAAACTGGACCTTTGCTATCGAATTTGATCAGCAGTGCAATGATTGGGAATAGCCAGCTTGCAATGCCAACAAGTACTATAAAGGAAAATATAAGATCAAATCCGCGCTTTATACTGTCATTAGTGTAGTAATCCAGCGGAAATTTGGCCGTTGTAAGAATCGGTACCAACTCGGCGTAGGATAGTTCGTACAAATAAAATTCCGGCTGATTCATCTTGGGGACAATTGAAATTGCAATCTTGTGATGAAGCGCCGCCTTGTATAAATCCGTTTCCTCTTGCTTCGTTAAATGATGGTTTGAGGGTATAAAAACCGTATGTATTCCATTATTTTTCCAGAAATCGGTCAGATTTTGAACGTCAAATACGGGTTGATCATAATCAAAAAGACGAAAGCCGTAATCTTTCCGGTTTTGAAAGGTTTCTTTAAGGATTTGCATGTTGGAATTCAGCTCCAAAAACATAATGTTTCGATGATTAATCCCTGTAGATCGCAGAATCTTTAGTGCAAAAAATATCGCAGATTTAACAAAGAATAAGCTGATGAAAAGTAGAATTCCGAGTCGAAAGAGATCCGTATTTAAAATCTCGTTATGTGATATTTTTGCCAATAGAATTACTCCAATGGCGAATGTGACCGTATGGGTAATCAGTCGTTCCAAATAGGATACGTACGTAAAACTCCTGGGAATCGAATATAATTTTGTTCTGCTGCTAAGAATAACCCATATAAACAGTAAAAAAACCAACAGCAAAGCCCCATCCTCACTTAAATAGGTTTGGTTTGTTCGCTTTTCGCTGTAATAAAGGGCAAAAAGAAAACAAAATGAAACAACTACAATATCAATCGAGATGATAATTGATTTGAGATACCGAGAATACCGCAGTTGTTGCATGGTAGGTTAGTTTCACGTAAAGTTACGGAATGTTGAGGTATTTATGTGTTTGCACAGACGACCTCCATCGTGGATTATTCATGATGAAAGAGGTGATCTTCGGATAGATCTGATCGCGTTTGCTCCATTCACTCTGCAAAAATAATTCGCATGATGAAGAAACTTTCGCCGCTTGTTCTTCCGCAAATTCCAAATCATGATTATTGAAAACGATTACTTTCAGTTCATTTGCCTTCTGATAAAACTCGTCTTTCGGAAGTCCTGTTTTCTTGGGCGATAACGTAATCCAATCCAAATGGCCACTCATAGGGTAGGCACCGGATGTTTCAACATGAACGGTACATCCCAATTCTTTCAATTTTGAGGTCAAAATTTCCAAGTTCCACATCATGGGTTCTCCACCTGTTAAAACTACTGTTTTGCAGTGCTTTGCAGCAATTTCAGCAACCTCGACAGCGTCCATTACAGGGTGAAGGTTTGCGTCCCAACTTTCTTTAACATCACACCAATGGCAACCAACATCACATCCACCCAATCGGATAAAATAAGCTGCTTTTCCCGTGTGATATCCCTCACCTTGAATGGTATAAAAATGCTCCATTACGGGGAGCATTTTACCTTCTTCTAACAATATGTTTTGTTCTTCTTTAGTCATTATAAACGGATGTTTTGTACGCGAGCAATGTGTTTTTCATCAGCATCGCACGTGTCATAGGGCCTACACCACCTGGTACTGGCGTAATCCATGCTGCTTTTGGTTCGCAACTTTCAAAATCGACATCTCCTGCAAGATGATAGCCTTTTTCGGAATCATCATCCACTCTTGTGATACCCACATCGATAATAACAGCACCTTCCTTAATCATGTTCCCCTTTAAAAAGTGGGGATCACCAAGTGCGGTAATCACAATATCGGCATTGCGTGTAAATTCTTCAACATGTGGTGTATACGAGTGTGTTAAGGTCACTGTAGCATTTCCAGGAAAGTCTTTTCTACCCATCAAAATACTCATCGGTTTTCCTACAATTCGGGAACGGCCAATAATCACACAATGTTTTCCTTTGGTTTCGATATCGTAGCGATCGAGTAATGTTAAAATCCCGAAAGGTGTTGCCGGAATGAAGGTGTCCATTTCCAAGGCCATCTTTCCGAAATTGGTAGGATGAAATCCATCAACATCTTTTCGAGGATCAATCGCATTGATGATTTTTTCCTGATCAATTTGATTGGGCAGCGGAAGTTGAACAATAAAGCCGTCAACCGCTTTTGATTTATTAAGCTCATCAATTTTTTCTAAAAGTTCAGCTTCAGAAACCGTACTCGGAAACTTGATTAGTGAAGACTCAAAACCTACCTCGGCACAATCTTTCACTTTAGAGTTTACGTATGCCTTGCTTGCTCCATTATTTCCTACAAGAATTGCCGCCAAATGAGGCGCTCTTCGTTTATTGTCTAAAATTTTCTGAACTTCTACTTTAATTTCGGATTTTATTTGCTTTGAAAGTGCTAATCCATCTAAAATCTGAGCCATGATTCGGGGTATTTCTTTTTACTTTTATTTCGGCGCAAAATTACGAATATAATTCTGAACCCTCCTTCAATGTGATGCCAATTTAGGCTCGGTTCTTTTTGTAGTAATTAATCAAACCGTTGGTCGAACTGTCATGATCAGAAATTGTTTCACTATTTTTAAGTTCTTTCAGGATGTTGCCTGCTAAAACCTTTCCTAATTCCACTCCAAATTGATCAAAACTGAAAATATTCCAAATAACACCCTGAACAAAAATCTTATGTTCATAGGATGCAATTAATTGCCCCAACGTATACGGCGTTAATTCCTTTATCAGAATGGAATTGGTTGGTGTGTTTCCTGCAAAAACTTTGTGATTAAGCAATTGCTCTATTTGATCTTCTGACGCGCCTGATTTTTCTAAATCAGCTAAGGCTTCTTCTTCGGTTTTACCAAAAGCCAATGCTTCTGTCTGTGCAAAAAAGTTTGCTAAAAGTTTGTCCTGATGGTCAGATATTGCATTATTCGACTCCACAAATGCAATAAAATCTGCGGGAATAAGTTCAGTTCCTTGGTGAATCAGCTGATAAAAAGCGTGTTGTCCATTGGTTCCTGGCTCTCCCCAAATAATAGGACCTGTTTCATATTCAACAAACTCGCCATTACGATCCACGGATTTGCCATTACTTTCCATGTCGCCTTGCTGAAGGTAGGCAGCAAAACGATCGAGATATTGAGAGTATGGAAGAATTGCGTAGGAAGTAGCCCCATAAAAATTGCGGTACCAAATTCCGAGTAATCCCATTAGAACAGGCACATTTTCGGAAAAGTCAGCCGTTTGGAAATGGGTATCGGTCTCATAAGCTCCTTTTAAAAGGGCTTCGAAGTTATCATATCCCACGGCTAAAACGATGCTCAGGCCAATCGCACTCCATAAGGAGTAGCGGCCACCCACCCAATCCCAGAATTCGAAAATATTTTCTTCTGCAATACCGAAGCCTTTCACGGATTTTACGTTGGTAGAAAGTGCGACAAAATGTTTTGCCACATCTTCTTGACTTCCTTTTTGCAAGAACCAATCTTTAGCCGACTCTGCATTGGTCATTGTTTCCTGCGTAGTAAACGTCTTCGAGGCTACAATGAAAAGAGTCGTTTCAGGATTTAAATTTTTTAGAACTTCGGCGATATGATTGCCATCCACATTGGAAACAAAGTGTACTTGTAATCTGGTTTTAAAGTGCTTCAGAGCGGAGCAAACCATAACAGGGCCTAGGTCTGACCCTCCAATCCCAATATTAACAACATCGGTAATTTCTTTCCCGGTAAAACCTTTGTGCGCTCCCGAAATTACGGATTCGGAAAACGTCTTCATATGTTCTAATACGGCTTTGATTTTCGGCTTAATATTTTCGCCATCAACCATAATTTCCTTTTCTGAAAAATCACGTAATGCCGTATGTAACACGGCTCGGCCTTCGGTTTCGTTAATCACATCTCCTGAAAACATTTTTTGAATGGCGTCATTTAGTTGACATTCTTCTGCCAAACCGATAAGCAATTCTTTCGTTTTTTTGTCGATAAGATTCTTCGAATAATCAAACAAATAATCGGGTCTTTCTATATGAAAATCGTTGAATCGATTGGGATTATAGTCAAAAAGTGTTCGTAAATCAAAATCATGCTGTTCAAAATGATCCTGAAGCGCTTTCCAGCTTTGTGTATGTAAAGGGTTTATTTTTGCTAACATAGAGTTCTATTTTCGAATGCAAAATTACAAAATTGAACCAAAGGACAGGGATTTTATTCTGGAAATGGTGTTAAAAACTCTTTATACTCTACTAATGAAAAAGCCTTCCCGAAAGGAAGGCTTGCTGATCACTATATGTTGAGTCCTCTAGTTAGGACGGATTTCCTGTCTGAACTCGTTTTCTTTTTCGCATAAAGTATACGATGATGCTTCCAATTAGAATGAAAGGCCAAATTTTCATGAGTCCGATCACAAACAATTGAATAAAATGAAATCCTTCTACAAATGAGTTTTTGAGATCATAAAAGAAGTTTATTTTAAATTGATTGTCCACATTTTTTGAATTGATAATCGGGATTTGCGCGATTTTCACGGCTGGTTCTTCCAGATTTATTTTCACCGTAGAATACTTTATTTGGTCTGTTCGTTCCAAATTATATAGTGCTTGAATATTTTTTTCAGAATCGTTATCATTACTGAGGTTCACCTTGTCTTTGCCGTTTTTAAGATTGTTGATGTTTTCCGCATTATTTTTGATACGTTGTTGCTCCAGTTCAGCATATTTAATACTGGCTGTAACATCTTCGGCATTGATTATTCTCGCATTTAGAAATAACTTTTGATCGTTAATTTTTTGAAGCAAAGCGCCCAGGTTCACCGTAGGGACCCGGACTTCCATACTGTTTTCGGTTTTGTATTTTTTTACCATTATAGCCTCCGTGTCTGAGGTATTATAGGTATTCTGCTCGAGAATATTCGATGTCAGATTGCTATTGGTTACGAAACCACGAAGTTCTTGCACCGCAGATTCGATTTTAATAGTGGCATCATAGACGTCTTTAACCTCCATATCCACATCGGCGGTTTTTATAAACTGTTTGTCTTTCACAGTCATGGTAGCAGCGGTCGATATGCTATCAGAGACCATTGCTTTTGCTTCGTCAGCAGAGACCGCTTCTGTCGACATTTCGCTTGCGGAGTCTCCTTCGTTTTTAGAACAAGCCGCTAATGTTAGAGCTAGTAAAGCTACACTTCCTAATTTTCTGTACGTTGGTGTCATAATTATATTCTTTAGATTTGTTTATCCAAAGATGATACGGAATGACGATGAAGAATTGTAATTCCTTTTACTTGCGTTTGTAAAAGTGTTTTTGGCTTATAACTAACTGATTGTGAATATTTTGTAAAATAAATACTACGATTAATCTTTTTCTTCGAGTGTAATTTTTTTGGTGATTTTGTATTTCTTTTTAGCTTTTGTTCTCTTTGCTTCACCTAAAAGCATGCCCCAAGGTTCAAGACCGTCAACATGTTCAAAAATAATTTTTACAATTGCTAAAAATGGAATACTTAGGAACATTCCCGCAATTCCCCATAGTGCTTCGCCTACCAACAACGCAATAAAAGTAAATAACGCATTTATTTTTACTTTGGAGCCCACTACTAGAGGTAAAATAATATTGGCATCAATTGCGTGGATTCCGATATAACCAAATGCTAAAAATAAAAGATGCGTACTTCCTCCTGTAGCAAAAGCAATGATGGAAACCAATAACCAGCTGGTGATGATCCCAACGTACGGAATGACATTAAGAATTCCCGTGAGCATTGCCAGCAGAATTGCGTATTTAACATCAAGAAATGTCAATAATATCGAAGTTAAAATGCTTACAATAATGATTTGGATGATTAATCCGAGAATGTATTGTTTAATAACCCGTTCAACATCGGTGGCGATTTCTCTAACTTTCACACGATATTTTTCCTGAAATGTTGTGGAAATAAATTGATATAGAGTGCGTCTGTAGTTCAGAATAAATATGAAAAATAACATTGTGAATCCGAAAAATGCACTCGTGGAAGCCAACATTCCAAACGTAACTCCTAAAATAAGTCCTGTGGCATTCACTAATTTTTCCAATCCCTGATTCACATAATCCATCTGTTTAGCAACATTCAAGTCGAACGTCTTTGAAATCCAGGATTGAAGTTGTTCTAACGAAGAACTTACCTGTTTCTGAACTTGAGGGAAATCATTAATAAATCCACTCAGTTGATCGACAAAAAAATACCCAATTCCTAAGAGAAAAGCAGTGAATAGCAAAAACGAAAATAGAGTAGAAAGGCTCCTCGAAAATCGAAAATGCTTTTCTAAAAAATTGGAAAGTGGAACAAAAATTAAGGCTAGCAGAAAGGCAAAAAACAAAGGCGCCAAGATGACTTTCCCGATTTTCACAAGAAAACCGAAAATGAGTACACTAATAAGCACTAACGTTGTCTTTACGAGAAAAGGAAGTTTAATTTCGTTCATGGTTTTATTTACAGAGTATAAAAATAAAAGAATTTTCAGCGGAATAAAAAAAATCCTCTCACATAGAGAGGATTGGAGTTTTATTTTTCCAGTGCAATTTTAATAACTTCCGCCATTCGGCTTACGTAGTGCACTTTAAGATTTTTCAAATAGTTTGGGTTAATCTCTTCAACATCTTTTTTGTTCGCCTCACAAAGGATAACCTCTTTAATTCCAGCTCGGGTTGCGGCGAGAAGTTTTTCTTTAATTCCACCAACAGGAAGCACTTTGCCTCGAAGGGTAATTTCGCCTGTCATTGCAAGATGAGGTTTTACCTTTTTATTTTTAAAACTGGAAACCATCGAAGTAAGCATGGCAATACCGGCAGACGGTCCATCTTTAGGAGTTGCGCCTTCCGGAACGTGAACGTGGATGTTATTGTGTTCAATATCATCTTCAGATATTCCCAATTCTTTATGTTTAGCTTTAATATATTCCAAAGCGATGGTTGCTGATTCCTTCATCACATTTCCAAGGTTACCTGTCATCGTTAAGTTGCCTTTACCTTTTGAAATAATACTTTCAATAAAAAGAATGTCGCCACCAACACTCGTCCAAGCGAGTCCAGTAACTACTCCAGGTACGTTAGTGATTTCTGAAATATTCTTCGGACGTGGCACACCAAGAATTTCGTCAATTTTAGCAATAGAAATCTTAGGTTCATACGGCTTATCCATTGCGATTTGGAGAGCAACCCATCTTGATACCGATGCAATGCGCTTTTCTAAAGTTCGAACACCGCTTTCCGAAGTATGTGCTTCGATAATATGTTTCAGTTCTGGATTACCGAGTCTGAAGGCTTTAGATGGCAAGCCATTTTCTTCTATTTGCTTTTGGATAAGATGGCGTTTTGCGATCTCAATTTTTTCTTCTAAAGTATATCCCGCCAATTGAATGATTTCCATACGATCTAAAAGGGGAGTCTGTATAGTAGAAAGTGTGTTGGCAGTAGCGATGAACAAAACTTTTGATAAATCATAACCCATTTCCAAGTAGTTGTCGTAAAACGACTTGTTTTGTTCAGGATCCAAAACTTCCAGCATTGCCGAACTCGGATCTCCGTGAATTCCTTGTCCTAATTTATCAATTTCATCTAAAACAAGCACTGGATTGGATGTTCCCGATTTTTTAATGCTTTGCAAAATCCGACCTGCCATAGCGCCAATGTACGTTTTACGATGGCCCCGGATTTCACTTTCGTCATGTAATCCACCTAATGAAAGTCGAACGTACTTTCTGCCCAATGCGTCGGCAATCGATTTTCCGAGGGATGTTTTTCCTACTCCTGGAGGGCCTACTAGCAGTAGTATCGGTGATTTCATATTGTTCTTAAGTTTCAGTACAGCCATTTGTTCTAAAACGCGTTTCTTAATATCTTCTAAACCAAAATGCTCTCGATCAAGTGTTTTTTGAGCTTTTGCAAGGTCGAAAACGTCTTTTGTGTACGTGTCCCACGGCAAATCCGTCATGAAATCGAGGTAATTTCGCTGAACATTATAATCTGGCGAATTGGGATTATGTCTCTGCAGTCTTTTTAATTCTTTTTGGAAATGCTCCTCGACCTCAGGTTTCCAAGTTTTTGTCTTTCCTTTTAATAAGAGTTCTTCCACATCCGAATCGGGACCGCCACCCAATTCTTCTTGGATGGTTCGGATCTGTTGATTGAGGTAATATTCACGCTGACTTTTATCCAGTTCGCGGTTGGTTTTCTGATGAATTTGGTTCCGCAGTTCCAATTTTCTAAAATCTTCCAAAAGAAGCATGTAGCATTTTTCTGCCCGTTTCATCAAACTTTTTTCTTCCAGCAGAAGTTGTTTTTCAACTGATGGAAAGTTTGCGTTCACGCAGATGAAATTTAGCAAATCGTCACCTTTCGTAAGGTTGTTTATTGCAAAATTGGCGGCGTTCGGAATGTTGGGATCAAGTTGGATGATTTTAAGCGCAAGATCTTTGATGTTTTCTAAAAGTGCTTCATACTCCTCTTTTTTTCGAGGTGCAGAATCTTTTAATTTGGTAATCTCGGCGCGAAAGTATGGCGTGGTCTCTACGAACTTGGCAATCTTAAATCGACTTACGCCACGGGTAATCGCTGTAGTGTTTCCGTCTGGCAATTTAATGATTTTTAACACTTTAACAATGGTTCCAATATCGAATAAGTCCGAAGTTTCAGGAGACTCAATGCCGGCATTTTTTTGGCTTACAATTCCTACAAGCTGGCCATTACGCTGCGCTTCCTCCAAAAGAAGTTTGCTTTGCTCTCGTCCAGCAGTAATAGGCGTAATTACGTTAGGAAACATCACCATATTGCGAACGGGAAGTATCGGGAAAACGGTTTGCTCTTCACCATCATTTTTCACATCATTTTCGGAAAGGTCAATTTCGCTCGCTACAAAACCAAAATTATCGTCCAAAATGTCTTCAATATTAAAATCTTCAAACTGTATCATATCGTGTACTGACAAGATGTCATTTTTTAAATGTCTAAAAGGTTAAATCATCTTTCTTTCCCTGTAGGAGAGGGAATCAAAAAACTGCCTTCTAATGTCCCAATTCTTATGCCATCAAAAAAATTAAGACAAATTTTCATTGCGTAAAAGACAGTAATTGCAGGTAATTTTAATGATGAATTTGTATGGCCTTAAAAAAACAACCTATTTATTTTCTAATATCTTTAAAATGTGTATTTTCGCAGACTGATAAAAATATATTCTATAAATGGCAATTTTAGGAGAAATTAGAAAAAGACCAATTCTTTTGATGGGGATTATCGCCCTTGCATTACTAGCATTCTTGGTAAATCCAGATACAATTGATAGTGTTTTTGGAAAAAATCCAGATGTTTTGGGTAAAGTAAACGGTGAAAAAATAACTCGTGAAGAATTTAATGATCAACTTTTTGTGTTGCAACAACAAGCTCAGCAACAAGGTCAACCAATCAATGGTTTGGAAGAGCAAGCTTGGCAAATGGTTGTTCAAAGTAAACTGATCAAGCAGGAGTTTGATAAAATGGGGTTGGAGTTAAATGAGGATATGTTTTGGAATCAAGTACAGTACGATCCTATGTTCGCTCAAAATCCAGGTCTTTTTGATGAAAAAGGAAATTTTAAAGTAAATGATCTTAAAAAAGAGATCGAAACTTGGAAAACAACCAATCTTGAAGCTTATAACAACTGGATCAAAGTACGCCGTTCGATAGAATACCGTATTATGGCTCGTCAATTATTTGCGAATATTTCTCCTGGGGTAACTGTAAGCAAAAAAGAAGCTGAAACCATGATGAAGTTCCGAGATCAACTCGCTCTTGTGGATTTTGTAAAGGTAGATTATGTTAATTTTCTTGCAAAAAACCCGATAAAAGTTACTACCCAAGATTTAGCTGATTATATTAAGAGATTCCCTAAGCGTTTCAAATCGCAGCCATCTCGAAATTTGGGTGTTGTGTATTTCCCTGCAAATGCTAGTCCGGCTGACGATGCTAAAGCAAAGTCGGAAATTGAAAAATTATTAAATGTTGGAAGCGAAACTTCTGGTGGAGCTGAAAACTTCAGAAATACCACGAATGACTCTATGTTCGTTTCGTTAAATTCGGAGGCTCAGTTTGACCCAAGATACCATCCGCTAAATCAATTGCCACAAGCGTTGCAATCTCAGATTGCCAATGCAGCAGTAGGAACTGTTTTTGGTCCGTACAAAGAGCAAGATGTATATGTAGTATCCAAGTTGATTGGTAAAAAACCATCTGACTCAACATTAGCAAGACATATCTTGATTTCATATAAAGGAAATGAAGCTTCTGGAGGAGCAACACGCACGCAAGAACAGGCTAAAAAATTAGCAGATTCTGTTGGAGCGGTTATTAAAGCTAATCCAGCAAAATTTGCTGAATTTGTAAACCTTTCTTCAGACACAAATTCAGCAGCACAAGGTGGCGCTTTAGGTTGGTCTGTTTCTTCGCAGCCTCAATTTGTGCCTGCTTTCCAAGCGTTTGTCGATCAGTCTCCTAAAGGTGCAACCGGTGTTGTAGAAACGCAATTCGGGTACCACATTATCAATATTCAAGATAAAAAAGCGGGAAGCCAGACTTATAAGTTGGCTAACTTGGTAAAACGAGTGAAACCATCTGAAGCGACCGAAAATGAAATCGATAAAAATTCAAGAAGATTCATTCAGCAAGTTCAAGGAAAATCGTTTAATGAATTTACCAACCTAGCTAAGAAAAGCAATTATCAGTATTCAAATCCTAAAGCAGCAAAACGTTTTGATGGCCGATTGGAAGGTCTAGGAACGGAGAAGGATGAAGAAATTCTTGCTTGGGCTTTCGATAAAAAGCGTGAAAAAGGGGATACCGAATTATTTACGGTGGACGGAACAGGTGATAAAATTGTTGTGCACTTAAATGGAAAATACGACCAAGAATTAGCAGATCCGGAAAGTGTACGTGGGCAAATTGAGGGCTTTGTGCTTAACGAAATGGCTGCTAAGAAAATTATTGAAAAAATCAATTCTGGAAAATTATCATCTTTAGATGCCGTTGCAAAAGCGTTCGGGACAACGAAGCAAAACGGACAAGTAAACATGATTAATCCAATGATTGGTGGTGCTATGGAGCCGAAAGTTGCTGGTGCAGCTTTTGGTGTTGCTAAAGGCAAAATGTCTAACCCAATAGAGGGAAGTACGGGTGTTTATGTACTGGTTAAAAATTCAGAATCAATAAATAAGCAACCAGGCGATGCTAAGCAGATTGCACAAGCGCTTACACAACAAAACGGACAAATGTTTGGGCAAATGCTGATGAAGAGTTTACAAGATGATGCGGATATCGAAGATTACAGAACCGAAGTTTGGGATAAAGTAAAACAACAGCAATAATATACTCACAAATCGAAATAGTAAAAGCGGCATCTTTATTGCCGCTTTTCTTTTGTTATAAGAATCTTCGGAAAAATTAAAATATAGTATATTTGTCACTTCAAAAAGAATCATTGTGAAATTTTCAAAAGAAATAAAAGCCGGGCTTATTGCCATTTTTTCCATTATTGGATTTGTATTGTTGTATCAGTTCATGAAAGGGAAAAATGTTTTCTCTTCAGACAACATTTACTATGCTCGATTTGATAATGTTGAAGGCTTAGATCCGTCCAGCCCTGTGTCGATTAACGGTTTAAAAGTGGGTCAGGTAGATAAAATTATTCCATTCATCGGCAAAGACAGCCGCGTGAGCTTTATTGTTCAGGTACATGTTGATGATCAATATCAATTCTCCAAACAATCCACATTAGAAGTTTTCGAGCCAGGTTTGATGTCCGGAAAGCAAATGCGTGTCAATCTTGTCTACGGTTCGCCGTTTGCTAAAGACGGAGATACATTAAAATCAGGATCGCAGCTCTCTATGCTTAACAACCTTTCGTCACAAGTGGGTCCCGTGAAAGATCAGTTGCAAATCGTTTTGAAACGTGTAGACTCCCTCACAAACAACGCAAACAAAATTTTTGACGACCAGAATAGAGCGGAAATAAAAGGCTTGTTGTTGAGCTTGAACCGAACAGTTTCTGCATTTGAAGGAACATCAAGACAAACAAATGCTTTGCTAAGCAACAACGATCCTCGTTTGCAAAAAGTTCTTGATAACGCTAATCTAGCGACGGTAAGTGCTCGAAATGCAATTGATAAATATGGAAATGTGGCTGACCAAGTTGACGTACAAAAACTCAATAATACCATCGATAAACTTGCCATGACTTCAGAACAGCTAAATAATGTTATTGCTGGAATACAAAATGGTAATGGTAGTCTTGGAAAATTGGTAAAAGATGAAGAACTTTACCAAAATCTAACCAAAACTTCTGACAATCTGAATAAACTTGTAGAAGATATGAAAGCGAATCCGAAACGCTACGTAAACTTCTCTGTTTTTGGTAAGAATAACAAAGACTAAAAATCGCCTTTATGCAGTATCTTGATAATATCGTATTCCTTCTTTTATTTGTTGCAGGTGTAAGTTTTTTCATAAAAAGCTTAATGCTTATCTACCGTAATATCATGCTTGGAAAAGCCATCCATCGATCCGATAACAAAGCCGAACGTTGGAAGGTTATGGGCGAGGTTGCGCTTGGACAAAGTAAGATGACCAAGAGACCAATCGCAGGTATTTTGCATATTTTCGTCTACGTTGGCTTCGTCATTATCAATATCGAGCTTTTAGAGATATTTATTGATGGAGTCTTCGGCACACATCGCTTTTTGGCATCGGTGCTAGGGGAAACCTTCTATTCTATTTTTACAGCTACATTGGAAGTGTTAGCGCTTTTGGTATTGGTTGCTGTAATTATTTTTTATTTGAGACGAAATTTAGTTCACCTGAAGCGTCTCAACATGAAGGAGCTTTTCGGTTGGCCAAAACGTGATGCCAACTGGATTTTGGTCATTGAATTTCTTTTGATGATGGCTTTCTTCACCATGAACTCATCGGATCTTGTCCTACAATCACGAGGGGTTTATCAACCACATGGCTCGTTCCCAATCAGCCAAGCGATCTTTGCGCCGGTTTTAGACTGGTTCAATCTGTCAAACGGTATGCTGGAGTTGGTGGAGCGCGGGGCTTGGTGGTTTCACTTTGTTGGCGTTTTGTTCTTCATGAACTATTTATATTATTCAAAACACTTGCATATCCTTTTAGCTTTTCCCAACACATGGTATTCAAAACTGACACCAAAAGGAGAATTGGATAACTTGGCTTCGGTAACGAAGGAGATAAAGTTGATGATGGACCCCAATGCTGATCCTTATGCGGCACCTGCAGCAGATGCTGCGCCCGCCACTCCCGAAAAATTTGGAGCCAGTGATATTTTTGATCTCGATCGAGTTCAGTTATTAAACGCCTATACTTGTACGGAATGCGGTCGATGTACTTCTGTTTGTCCTGCCAATTTAACAGGTAAACAACTTTCACCACGTAAAATAATGATGGATACTCGAGATCGTATCGAGGAGGTCTCTAAAAATATTGACAAAAATGGTTCTTTTGTGGACGATGGTAGGAAATTACTTGATGATCATATCACAAGAGAAGAGTTGCGTGCGTGCACCACATGTAATGCTTGCGTAGAGGCTTGCCCTGTCCTTATCGATCCACTTTCAATTATCATGGAACTAAGACGCTATATGATTATGGAAGAATCGTCTGCCCCTGCAGAGTGGAATATGATGATGACAAATATTGAAAATAATGGAGCGCCGTGGCAATACAACCAAGCAGATCGTCTAAATTGGGCTAACGATTAATTGTACTATCATGAAAACTTGGCTTTCAACTCTATTTTTTTTAGTCTTCATAAGCATTTCATTTGCGCAGTCTCCACAAGAAACGAAAAGCAAAATCCTTGCGGATAATAAGGCTATACTTTCTGCAATGGACACTAAAAATTACGATGCTATTTTGAATATGACGCATCCGGCTTTATTTAAACTGGCAGATCGCGAAATGATGAAGGCGGGCTTCAAGCAAATATTTGAAGGGAATACGGAAATGAAAGTGGAACTTCTAAAAGATCCTACGGCCCAATTCACCGTCTCTGATATTATGAAAACATCGGATAATTCGGCGGAGTATGCATTCGTAACCTATCCAATTACAATGAAGTTGACGTATTTATCACAGGCTTTCGAGCCGAATCAGTACCCTATGCTGGCAGAAATTTTTAAGCAAAAAGGAATGAACGCGAAGTTTCTCTCTAAAAATGAGTTGGAAATAAAGAAAATGTCTCTTTCTATTGCTATGAAAGATGCCTCAACAAAAAATGAATGGAAGTACCTTAACTACGATCCAGATAATATGATGTTTCTTTCCATCGTGCCCGAAGAAATTATGAATAAGGCGAAAGAATATAACTCACAACTAGAAATCAAAAAATAAGCAATGCAGATAAAAACAATGGCAGAATATGCTGCCGAAGGCAAGTCACCAGAAGTATTATTTTGGGTTGGTTGCGCAGGAAGTTTTGATGATCGAGCAAAAAAAATCACGCGTGCATTTTGCAAAATTTTAGATAAAATTGGCGTTCCTTTCGCGGTATTAGGTCAGGAAGAGTCATGTACTGGTGATCCCGCAAAAAGAGCAGGGAACGAATTCGTCTTTCAGATGATGGCGATGACGAATATTGAAGTGCTGAATGCCTACGAAATTAAAAAGATTGTAACGGCTTGTCCGCACTGCTTCAATACATTAAAAAACGAATATCCATCATTAGGAGGCTCGTATGAAGTGATGCATCACACACAATTCTTAAAGCAATTGATGAATGAAGGACGCTTAAAGATTGAAGGTGGAAAATTTGAAGGAAAGAAAATAACGTTCCACGACCCATGCTATCTTGGACGTGGTAATGACGAATACGAAGCACCAAGAGATCTGCTTTCGAAATTGGATGCCGAATTGGTCGAGATGAAACGTTGCAAAAGCAATGGATTATGTTGTGGTGCCGGTGGAGCACAGATGTTTAAAGAACCGGAAAAAGGCAGAATTGACATTAATGTGGAAAGAACGGAGGAAGCTCTTGCCGAGAAACCGAGTGTTATTGCCACAGGATGTCCTTTCTGTAACACCATGATTACAGATGGTGTTAAGCATTTTAATAAAGAAGGCGAAGTTGCTGTAAAGGATATCGCAGAACTTTTAGCAGAAGCAGAAGATTTGTAACTTTGTAACAAATCCCTAGTTATGAAAATAGAAGAATCTAATATAGTAGAAACCAACGACTACCGCGTTATTATTTACCCGGCGTCGAGACCTTTTTCACCGGTTGAGTCGAAAAAAATTTCAGAAACGCTTTACGATTTTCTTGCCACATGGGCCGCACATGGCAAACCGCTTTCATCGTCATTTAAAATCGAGAAAAACCAGTTTGTGATTATTTGTGTTGATGAGGAAAAGGAAGCGGCTTCTGGATGTTCAATAGATGCGCTAGGACAAGTGATGCGCAGCTTAGATGCCGAATTCAACTTTGGTTTTTTCGACCGCATGAAGGCATGCTTTGTTGATAATGGCGAAGTTAAAACAATGAAATTGCAGGATTTCAGAGCGGCAGTAAAAAAAGGAGATTTACCAAACGACATCGAGGTTTTTGATTTTTCGAAGAATACCTATGTTAATTTTCTCTCCGATTTCTTGCTTCCTTTGAAGCGAAGTTGGGCCGGAGTTTATCTTGATTAACCGTCAAAATTATATACAAACCCTTTTGGAATTTTCTGAAAGGGTTTTTCATGTAATTTAGCTAAATTTGACATTTAGGTAAATGTATTCTTGGCATCCGTAACTTTGTATGGCTCAAAAAATTCTCCTCGTAACCACCGCACACAAATATGATGATGATCGCATTTTTTATCATCAAGCTCGTGAGTTGAAAAGTAGAGGTTTTTTAGTCAAAATAATCAGTTTGAATTCTTCTTTTGTGGGATTACGTGATGGTATCGAAGTGGAGGCGTATTCCATTTTGCATCTTCCTGTTCAAACTAAGATAGAAAAGATTGTCGAATTAGGCAGTAGGTACCAACCCGATTGCATTCTATGTTCGGAGCCTCTTGCCGTTATTGCTGCCGCTCACATTATGAAGGTAAAGAAACGTAATATCATCTATGATGTCACCGAATGGTATCCTTCTCGCTCGATGTTACGAGATATTCCGTTTCCCAAAAAGTATTTATCATTCCTTAAATTTTTGGCATTTAGTTTTTTTGCTGCATCAAAAAGTTCCTCATTTATTTTTGGTGAACACGATAAACAGTGGCCCATTCGATTGTTTTTTCCACTCAAAAAAAAGCTAATTTTACCCTACTATCCATCAAATCGTTACGTGGTCGACAGTTCGCATGATTTAAAAAGCGACATTGTTTTGTGCTATACGGGATCGCTTTCCTGCGAGAAAGGCCTAGATAATTTTTTTAAAGTAGTCAAAGAACTTCATGTAAATACTCAACTAAAATTTTCGGTTTTAATTATAGGAAAACCAATTTCTAAAAATGATGAGAAGCATTTTAAGTTATTACTAGAGGACTTGCCTAACGTCAACATTACATACAAGGAGCCAAGTTCTTTCCTTGATTTTTCTAAAACATTATCGGAAGCTGATTTATGTTTCGACCTTCGAGAATATAATTGGGAAAATCATCACTCCCTGCCTATCAAGCTTTTTTATTATATGGGTTCTGGTAAACCGGTCATCTATTCTAAGCTACGTGCAATCGAGAAGCACCTTGATGTTTCGCAGTTTGGCTATTTAGTTGATCCAAGTGACACGCAACGCATCGTTGATTGTATTATTCACTATACTCAGAATCCCAAGTTCTATAAGTTGCATGCTGAGAACGCTCGCAAAGCGTTTTCAGAAAGGTTTTCATGGGAGCATATTAACGAGTCATTTGTAGATTTTGTCAGCAATTCAATCAAAAACGGAGCGAAATGACAAATCTGACCGTTGTAAAAACATTTTTCTCACGTTTTTTCATTCTCTTCTTGAGTTTTGGATTGGTAATTTTCACTACGAATATCTGGGGAAGTGAGGGAAAGGGAAGCATCGCAATGGTCATTGCTAACGTTGCTTTAGTGACATTTTTTACGGGGATTTTTACGGGCAGTAGTACATCTTATTTTACTTCTAAATTTAAAACAGAGTACGTCTTACCTTGGTCTTATCTCTGGGCTATCGGTATTGGTTTGCTGATTCCGTTATTTTTTGGTTTTGCACAACTACCCATTGAATATCTACCGTTTGTTATTGCAATTGCGATTATGACAGCGCTACTCAATACAAATATTAATATTTTTATTGGTCGGCAAAATATCAAGTTGTATAATACATATACCATTCTTCAAATCACCACTCACGCCGTTCTATTACTCGTATTTTTTTTCGGATTTGGGCAAGAGGAGGTTTCGGTATATTTTGTTTCACAGAT
>JAYRQH010000181.1:0-9633 GCA_041910715.1 Bergeyella sp. | reverse complement strand
GTTCTTTTAAAAATTCCTTTGCTTTCAACGTATTAACCCCGTAAACACCGGTAGCTTGAAAATCGGAGTGCATCCAGTTTTTTAGAAATGTTGAATCTGTTTTTACCTCCACTTTATTTTGCGCATGGAAGCTTAAACTGAAAGCCAACATACCCAAACTAAATAGTATTTTTTTCATAGACTAAAAAATTTAGTATATAGGTCGGCTAAAATCTCAAAAAGTTACATCATGCAGCTTTTCTATGTAGATTTTACTAAAAAAAGCCCCGTTAGTTACGGGACTTTCATTTTTAAAGCTGTTCAAAAGGTTCAACTTTCAAGATTTCAATTTTCTTATCTCCTTCTGGGAAAGGCCATTCAATAACTGAACCTACAGGCATACCCACAGTTGCAAGCGCCATAGTGGAAAGAATTGAATACTTATTTTTCTTCGGTTTTGCTCTGTTTGTCGAAACAAAAATATACTCTTGTTCCTTATCTGTCGCGTGATCTTTGATGAGCACTTTTCTATTAACAGTAACGATATCTTCAGGAAGCTCTTTTCGCAGAACTTGCTTTGCATTTTTCAGTTGATTCAACAGAATTTCTTCCTCCTGTATCGTCGTTCTCTTTCTTCGTAAATGATCTTTGATCACGTCATAAATACCTGTTGTTACAATAATTTGATCTTCCATCTTTTAAAAAATTTAAATGTTATATAATGTGTAAGGTGATTTCACAATAAAGTTGAGATTGCGCGAATGCAATCACAATACATGGTGAAATCTATTTTTGTGAAAAACTAAAATTGAAATGTCCCTGCTACGTAATCAGCAGGGCTAGTTAAATAAACTCTTTTGAATCTTGAAGAAAAATATCATCCAATAAATACGACAAATTTTCCAAAAGCAGAGCATTTGGAGAATCGTTGGGTGATAAGCCATGTATATACTGTCGCATTTGATGATCTTGATTAACAAACATACAACAAAGAACTGAGAAAAACAAATAAAAAGTACTGAAAATCAGATATTTACAAATATTACGATTTCACAAAATAAAATTTTTAGTACGTACTATTAGCTTTTTGTAATCATTTGTGCACAAAGCTTATCCTTTCGCTAATTTAAATGAGAAAAATTAGGAAAGTGTGAAAACAAAAAGACCTCCAAAAATGGAGGTCGATTTTAGTATTAATTGTTTAGTTACTTTTTAATCACTTTTGTTGAATAGGATTTACCATTTGTTTTCACTATAAGAACATACACTCCTGAAGGAAGTTTCGTCATATCTGTCCCCTGCTCACCAAGTTCTCTCTCCGTTAAAAAAGTTTGAGCTACTTTTTTTCCATCAATACTATAAATTTCAATGTCTGCTTTTCCAGAGAACGATTGTACGAATTTTACTCGGACTTTATCTACAACTGGATTTGGGAAGGCAGCAACATTACCGAACTTTTTCATATCTACAGTACTCAGAACTGTATCTACTTGCACACAAGCTTGATTGGAAGGTGTCGATTTGTTTACACCATCATACACAGCAACAACGTCGTAACAGTAGTTTCCAGGTGATGTAATTGTATTATCTACATAAACAACATCTGAAGATGGTAACGTTGTAACAGTACTACCACCTCTCTGAATTTCATAGGCTGTAATATTGTTCGATGGTCCCAACGTAATTTGCGGCCAAGCAGGTTTTGCACTAGCATCTACGCTTAGGTCACCAAACTCATTGCGTTCTTCCAAATCAATGGCTCCTCTTTTCTCTTCCAACAGCGATGGTGATGCAACTGCGTTTGTAATGAATCCAGGAGTTGAAATTCTAATGTTATCTAACGATAATACATATTTGTCTTTATTATTACTATAAAATGCTAATCTAAACGGTGAACCATCCTGAACTGATGATAAGTCAACCTTATTAAAGAAATTATTATTCTTCACTGTTACTCCACTAAATAAAAGCACCCCAGCCTTAATTTGACTTGTGGTTAAAGGAGTATTATCGGCAACTTTTACGTAATAGATATCCAAATTGTCCAGATCGTTAGCAACATATGCAGGAGAATCAAAAACCAATTCTGAATAGGTTGGTGGCAATGTATATGTTGGTGTCACTAAGTAATCATCTGTTTGGATTGGTGCACCATTATCATATGAGTAAATACTCGCTGTTGGTCCTGCAATAGAAAAACTTATCCTTCTCCATGTTTTCCCGTCATTATTTGCATCAATTACTTGCCAGCCTGCAGGTGGGAACGTAGTTGCAGTAAACATTTCGTTAACATAGGAGTATTGAGTTCCTGGATTTGGTGCGCCCCAACCAAGGGAAACTGAGCCTCCATTATTCACTGCGGATACTTTTTTGGGAGGATTAGTATTAGCAAAAACACTAATTATATTTGATTTTGACTCTAATTTTTCACCAAAAGCAGAAGTAGTTTTTAAGGAAACACTATATCTGCCCCCTTTCAAGAACTTAACATTAAGGTGTTCCGAAGAGAGTGAGGTGTTCTGCAAAAATTCAAAAGCACCAGGCGTATTAGGCGTAATGGACCATTCCCATTTTGGAAGCGGATATCCAGCACTAAGATTTGTAAACTGTACATTTTCACCAGGATAAACAACGCCTCTGTCAAAAGAAAAATCATTTGTCAAAGATGGGTCGATCACTGTTATATAATTATATTTATTATTCTCCCCACTCCCAGAAGCGTTTGAAGTATTTACTTTTACTGAATATGTTCCCTTATTAGCAAAACGTACTTGCGGCTTTTCGCTCGTTGCACTAGTACCATTAATATAGGTAACCGTATTTGGCGTAAACGACCAATTCCACGCAGTGACAACAGGCGTTACCACATTAGACGCTTCAAATTGCACATCGCTAAGACGTGTGATTACAGAAGAGCCGTCTAAAACCTTATAGGAAATATCTACATTGGTTTTACCGCTATCTGTATTAAGAATGGTGAAATCCTCAATCGCAGCCGCCCAACTTGTCCTTCCTGTTTGAGTACGATGCTGAATACCGAAATAGTGTAAACCGTCTGCTGTGGCCGTATACTCAAATTCCTTTTTCGCCCAAGCTAAAGGATCAGTTTGTAGTAATGTATTCAAATTAAGTGAAGTGGTCATGGCAGCAACGTCTTGCGCAGTCCCAACAAAGGTCTCGAGAATTTCACCCCGTGCTGCTGATGAAGAATTTCTCTTGAAAAAGTAGCTTACCTTATATTTTGATCCCGATTTTAAGATTACCGGATTTGATAACAACCAGTCGTTAGCATAAGCTACACTATTCTGACTGCTGTATGCAACTTTAGAACCATCTTTAACAAAATCTTGATTTACACTATAGCTCCAGATATTACCATCATTATTAGCGTCCACAACTTTCCAACCATCATTTTCATAAGTTACATTGAAAGTTTCCACCATCATACTGTTTCCTTCTCTTAAATCTGCTCTAATCGATACAACGGGTTTCTCTAAGTAGTTATTTGTGCTTACCACATCGCCCACTAAGTTTACTCGAGCTTCAAGCATATATCGCGTGAAAATTTCAGGAATGTTTGCCGTAAATGACACATCATTAGTTTGTTGAGCCTGTGTTGCTGCAACGGTTTGTGTGGACTCCGCTAGAACACGTCCATCTGGATCTTTTACCTTAAGAGTAACCTCGTAGTTGGAAGCGTCATTATTTCCGTTATTTTTTATAGTTACCTTAAATGGAGTGTTGCCGCCTACTTCTTCTCTCGAAACCATTGGTACAATATCTTGAATTTCCAAATCATTATCGACATCCACTCCACTGACACTTAGGCCGTAGTAAACAGGATCAGTTAGCGTACGCTTGTGTGTAAATGTAAGTGTCACGGTCCCATTCTGTGGATTTTCAATATAAATCTGTTCGATATTGTCAACAATATTATCCCCTGTGGTTGCTACATTTGCAGGGTTTGCCGGATCTAACACGTAAGGAAGAAAAACCGTTCCGTTCTGTTCTACACGTAAATCTAAATCATCCACCAGTTTTGGTGTTCTATCATTTAAATAACTTGGATCTCTAACTATTGGAGAGTCAATTCTAGCTTTTGGAAGCCCTGGTTTATCTAACCAAGCAAGTGTTGCTTTAAATGGTTTCCCTGGTTTTACCTTATATGTTAATGTTACAGTTTCACCATTTTGAAGTGTTCCTTCTTTATAATCTGTTGTTGCACCTTTATTCTCAATTAAATCTACAGTAGCTTTTGCATCAACCAATCCAAATCCATAAATATAATCAGGTCCAAGATTACCTGCTTCTTTAGCAGTGTTCGTTATTAAACTTTTAACTAATGGTGATGTAAAATAACCACCCGTTTTTCTTTTCGCAAATTCCTGAATTAATGTTAAGGCTCCGGTCGTAGCAGGCGTTGCCATCGAAGTTCCGCTCATGGTTCCGTAGCTGGCGTCACCCGTACTAATTGTCGAATATACACTTGCCCCGTCAGCAACTACTGTTGGAACTATTCGGCCATCATCCGTTGGTCCCCAAGAACTAAATGAAGTCATCGTCACACTTGATGGACCCTGATAATTTAGGACTGGATTTACAGCACCTACGATAATCGCATTTTTTGGTAAACTCCCAAAAGATACACAATCGTATCCAGTAGCTCCTCCATCTCGTTCTTGAGGAAGTTCAGCAGTTGGAGTTGCAGGACCATCTCCTCTGTGGTTACCAGCTGAGCGTACTAGTGTATGCCATGGCGCGGATAACAGTGTAAGGTCAATAGTCTGGTCGTATTCTGAATAATATCCAAAACGGTAATCAATTGTTGGACTCACATTTTTATCGCCGCCCCAATTCCAAGTACCAGAATTATTTAGAGTCCAACCTGTATTAAATCCATAAGAGTGCGTCGAAAGTACACCCTCTTGCTTGGATAAAGATGTAGAAAGCTCAGTATAATTGTTGTTATAGTCATAGGAGATAATCTTAGAATCTGGAGCCATTCCTTTTGCTTTGGCATCAATACCTGTTGCAAGAATAGTTCCCGCGACATGGGTTGAATGATCACTATTTGTTGTAACTACAGATCCCGTGTCTGCACCAACGGTAATTTTGCCTAACAGCTCCTGGTGTGTTGCGCGCACTCGTCCGCCATCCCATTCGACAATTTTTACATCTTTTCCCGACAAATTATATCCACTAGGAGTTCCTGTCTGTATCAAATTGACACCTGAAGTAATTGCTACTTTATCATTATCTGTAATAAAATAAATAGGATTACCATTTCCATCGATTGCTGCAAGTTGCATAATACGTCCATCAGGAGATTCAAATCGGTACGGAACCTTTTTGTCGGCTGCAAATTTACGCAAGGTAGCGTCGGAAACCACCAACTTCTCTGCTGATTGTTGCGCTCTGGATAGCACCGACGTGTTGGTTTTAGTCTTTAACACTTTTGCATCATTTGCGGTCTGTGCATTTGCTGAAATTGACAGCAAGGCAAGAAATCCTGCCGTTAAAAAAAGCTTAGATGATGCCTTAAAGTAATTTTTCTTCATAAATATTCTTTAAAAAATTCGGCTCTAAGATAAGCTTTATTGTGAGACTTGAAACTAATTATTTAACAAAATAGCAATAAAAAAAGAATTTTTATCTTAAAAATTGAAAATATACAAATAAATAATACTAATTTACCATATTATGCTTCGGATACTATCTCATATGGTTTACATTATTTAAAATTTTATATTTTACTCTGAAAAATTAAAATTCAGCTTATTCAAGCTAATTTTTCCGACCTTTGATTAACCGAACTTGTTATGAACTTATTTGAATTTTTAGAAGAACCTTCTCGTAATTGGCTTCCGATGGATGGCGAGGTTAATTACTATGGTAAAATTCTGACAATTGAAGAGGCAAATTACTTTTACGGAGTTTTATTTCAAGAAATCGAATGGCGAAATGACGAAGCGTTGATTTTTGGAAAACGCATACTGACCAAGCGAAAAGTAGCCTGGTATGGAGATCTTCCATTTGACTATACCTACTCTAAAATAACAAAAACAGCGCTTCCTTGGACTTCCCATCTTCTATCTTTAAAAAACCTTGTAGAAAGGCATTGTGGCGAAACATACAATTCGTGTCTCCTTAATCTCTACCACAGTGGCGAAGAGGGAATGGCATGGCATAGTGATGGCGAAACGGACCTTAAAAAAAATGGCGCCATTGCTTCTCTAAGTTTTGGTGCAGAAAGAAAATTTGCTTTTAAACATAAACAAACTAAAGAAAAGATTGAACTGTACCTGGAGCACGGCAGCTTATTGGTAATGAAAGGTTCTACACAAAGACATTGGCTGCATCGGCTTCCCCCAACAAAAAAAATTACCACACCCAGAATTAATCTTACTTTCCGAACGATTGTTCGATAAAAATTTATTCAAAGACTTGTAATAATGCCGTCTGTTGCATGACGTCGTACTTGCTGCTGATTAAGTTGTAGTTTGCCTGCAACCAATTATTTCGCACGACAAAAAACGTATACGCATCAATCAAACCTTCGCGGTACTTTTCTTCGGAACGATCAAAAGATAATTTCTGATTCTGAAAATTCTCTTTTAAAAGTTCATTTTTTTCTGAAGCATTCACAAACTGCTCCGTAATACCATTCAAGACCCTATACAATTCAGCAATTCGTTTTTCATTTTCTAATTTCGTATCCAACTGGTCCAATTTGGCAATTTCAACGTTATTTTTTACCTGCAGTTGCTGAAAGATAGGTATTGCGAGACCTAGATATATTTGCTGATTTTTATTTTGAGAAAACTGGTTAGAAAAAACGTCTGCGCTTGTTTCTTTATTGAGAACTCTAGTATAAAATGTGGACCACTGGTATTGTCCAGCAAGTGTTGGAAGTCTGTCTGACTTTGCTACTTTTATTTTTTGGAGCGCTATTTCTTCATTTTTCATGTTTTCCAAATAGATTGGGTTTTTGGAAATGAGCGATTTTACCATTTCGGTTTTAGAAGTCCAAAACGGAGCTTTTAGCATATCGTCGCTCATCACAAAATTGAGTGAATCTTGATTGATATTGAGTGCCGACAGAAGATTTATTTTTGAAATATTGACTTCATTTTTTGCGGAAATCCATTGCTCTTGTATGGTACCGAAATTAGCTTTGATATCATATACATCACTTTTTGCTCGACTTCCCAGCTCGACTTCCTTCTCGGTTCTTGAAATTTGTTCTTTCATGCCTTCCACCTGGGGTTCTAGAACTTCCAACCACGATTTGTTTTTTTGATGCTGAAAAAATAAATTAATAATTGCAATCTGTATTTCATTCTGGGCGGTTCGTACACGATATTCCGAACTTTCTTTGTTAAGTTTTGAAAGACCGATGTTCAGATAATTTTTCCATGAAAAAACATCCAAAGTAGCTTGAGCAGAAAATTGATCATATTGTACATTAAGTGTTTCTCGTGCATTTGTTGAAGGATTAATAGTGGATCCTAGACTGTAACTATGACCAACGTTTGCGTTTACCAAAGGGAGTAATTTGCCTTCCGATTTATTCTTTTCATGCTTACTTTTTTGAACATTCAACAAACTTTGCTGTATATGTGGACTGTTTTTTAAAGCATAATCCAAACATTGTTGAAGCGTCCAGTTTTCCTGTGCAGAAAAAAGATTTCCTAAAAAAACGAATAAGATAATATAGTATTTCATTTTGCCTTACTATTTGAATGTCTTTAACTTTATGTTCGCTCTTAGTATCAATTCACAATATGTATAGATTTTTATTTCACCTATTGAATATTCAACGAAAGCGACCACACGATTTACGATTAACAAATGCCCAATTACTCGTACTTCAAATATTTCACAAGATTTACTTTTGTTGCTTGATAGGCTTTAATGCTTACAACAGCAAAAGTGAGCAGCAGTAACGTTAGCAAACTTACTAGATAGGGCCACATCGGCATATCAATTCGGTAAGCGAAATCTTTCAACCACTCGTTCATGAAATAATAGGAAATAGGAATGCTTACTAAAACCGCGACGGCAGTAATGATCAGGAATTGTTTGGTTAAACCCATAATCAATTGGGAATCACTTGCGCCTAATGTTTTTCGTATAACTACGGTTTTTAATTTTTGCTCAATCATTAGCGATGAAAGCGCAAATAGTCCCAGTAAAGCCACCGTCAAAACCATGGCATTAAGCACCGTGAACAAGGTTTGCTGTTTTTGGTATTTCACATAAGATTCGGCAAATTTTTTGTCAAGAAAAAAGGATTCCACTGGATAACCCAGTTCCACAGAGGTTTGCCAATACTTTTTTAGACGAGATACCGTACCATCGATATCATCTGGATTGATTTTAACCTGTACATTGAAGACTTGAAAACGCTTCCACTCGGTTTGTTTGTAATGAAAAAAGACAATAGGTTCTATTTTGTTTTGCAATCCTCTAACATTAAAATCCTTAATAATGCCCACGATATGGTATTTCTGATAATCAAAACCTGGTTTAATATATTCTCGCATTGCTTCATCATCCGTCCAACCCATTTTTTTCACAAAAGCCTCATTCACCAAAACGTTATTAATTGTATCTGAAGCCAAATTAGCGTCCAACCATCTACCCTTTTTCAGTTTTGCTCCAATAAACTGCAAGTAATTATAATCCATAGATCCATGTTGTCCCTGTATACTCTTGTCTCGATAATCCATATTCGATGTTGACGAACTATTGAGCCCTGGAACCGCTTCACCAAAAGAAACTTCATTCACACCCTTAATTTTTGACAGTTCGGTTTTTAGACGTTCATATTTAAGCCAAGGTTTTGGCGATTTTTCGTTGAAGAACATTAAGAATATTTGTTTTCCATTGTAACCAAGGTCTTTATTCATCATGTAATTCACTTGAGAATTGACAATTAATCCACCGATGATAAAAAACGAAGAAATAATAAGTTGTAAGGTCAAAATTCCGTTTCTCAGCCACGAACCATGTTTACTACGAGCAAAATTACCCTTTAGCGTTTCAATAGCTTTGAAATTTGACAAATACAAGGCTGGAATGATCCCTGCAATAAAACTTAGAATCAGCATCATTGCCAACGAATAAATGTAAATCATCGGGTTTGACATTTTCAGATCTTTATCCAGAAATTTGTTAAATGAGGGCAAGACAAGTTCGGTAAGTGCCAAGGCGAGAATAAAAGCAATAAAACAGATGACGAATGTTTCTAGTAAAAATTGGAAGATCAAACCACCTTTTGTACCACCAATTGCTTTTCGTACGCCGACTTCCTTGGCTCGCTGTGATGCTTGAGCTGTTTTAAGATTGATAAAATTGATGGCGGATAAAATCACGATAAGAACCGATAACACAAATAAAATGAGAATAGTCTTAAAGTCGGGAGTACCAAACCATGATGCTTTAGCGTGCAGTTTCATTTGATCTAACGGCGTTAATAAAATATCATCTGGACCGTATTTTTGTCTATATTCGGTAACAGATATTCCGGCTTCTTTTGCACCTATTTGTGCACGCAGTTTTAGAACTTCATTTTTAAATTTTTCTTCAACCAGTCGAGGATCAGCACCTTTTTTTAGAATAAAAAATGCACCGTAATTAAAATTCCCCCAT
>JAYRQH010000180.1:0-7329 GCA_041910715.1 Bergeyella sp. | reverse complement strand
GATAGAGATTGAGGTTTCAGAGCTCCAAAAGTTATCCGAACGATTGGATGACCGTTTTATTAAAGCGGTAGAAACCATTAATGCAGCAAAAGGCAAGTTAATTATTGTAGGTATTGGCAAATCGGCACATGTTGCCAACAAATTAGTAGCTACGCTGAATTCTACAGGAACACCTTCGCAGTTTTTACATGCTTCCGAAGCCATACATGGCGATCTTGGACTCATACAGAAACAAGATGTTGTTCTTTGCATCTCAAATTCGGGAAATTCGCCAGAAATCGTGAATTTGATTCCGTACCTAAAAAAATATTCCTCTGCACTTATTGCAATGACGGGTAATATGAATAGCAAATTAGCTGAAAATTCGCATATCGTACTGAATTCGTATGTTGAACGCGAGGCCTGCCCTATCAGTCTTGCTCCTACAAGTTCTACCACTGTACAAATGGCATTGGGAGATGCTTTGGCCATCTGCTTAATGGAGATGAAGAAATTCAAAGACACAGATTTTGCCAAATACCATCCTGGCGGAAGCTTAGGCAAAAATTTAACGGCCACGGTAGAGCAGTTTCTTTCCCAGCAAAAGCCTCAGGTGGAGCAAGATGCAAATATTAGAGAGGTCATTATCAGTATCAGCGCCTCAAGCCACGGAATAACGGTTGTTACGAATTCGGACCGCATTTTAGGTGTAATAACCGATGGAGATCTTCGCAGAATGCTGATGAAAAATGACGATGTAAGTAAACTAATTGCCTCTGAGGTGATGAGCAAAAATCCGAAATCCATTGAAAAATCGGCTTTAGCAAAAGAAGCAATGCACGTATTAAAAGAAAATAATATTGGACAACTTATTGTAACAGACCACGGAAAATACTATGGTATCATAGACATTCATCGTCTGTTAGATGAAGGAATAAATTAGTATGACAACACAAAACGAAAACAGGTACGTATTTTCTCTTTCACATGATGATTATCGGGATTATTACATGTACCACGCATCAACAGATCCTCAAACGCTAGCGAGACGCAAGAAAAACCAAACGATTTTTCTTATCGTACTCTTGGGGATTACGGCTTTCTTCATTTACAGGAACTACACGATAAACCAACAATTTAACATTGCCTACATTGGTATTTATCTTTTACTACTGGTTATCGCTACCGCTTTACGAAAGTTTTTGGAAAAAAACCGAATCAAAAGTCTACTCGACAAACAAATTGACCAAGATTTGGCTTCTGAGATTGGAAAAACACATGAAATCCTGTTCAAACAATCTGGAATTCAGTTAACGGAAAATGGAGCCACCGCTTTGATCGCATATACCGATGTAAAACAAATAATCGAAGCGCCAAAGCATTTTTACATCATTTCGAACGACGATTCGGCACTGATTGTTCCAAAAGAAGGGATTGATGAAGTTTCGTTTGAACAATCACTTCAAGAAATTGCCACCGTTTACAACATTCCATTTAACAAAGACTTACAATGGAAATGGTAAATTTTCGTACGTTGAGATTATTACCTAATTTCGCAACTTCCTAAAACCTGAGAACAAAATCGATGAGTGAAGAAAAAGACATGTCTTTTTGGGGACATATTGGAGAGCTTAGAGGGCATTTAATTAGAAGTCTACTAGCCATAATAGTGGGTGCACTCATTGTGGGATTCAACATCAACTGGATCATGGATCAGGTTTTCTTTGGACCTACACGAAACGATTTTCCCACCTTCGAACTTATTAATCATTTCTCGAGAGAATTTTTAGGGCATGACAGTTTTCATCTTCCGGATGAATTTCGAGTGCAACAAAAGAAGTTATTTCAGCAATTCAATGTGATGATGGCCGTGGCCATTTTTGGAGGAATTGTTTTGGCTTTTCCGTATATCGTTTGGGAACTTTGGCGCTTTATTAGTCCGGCATTGCATCCAAATGAGCGCAAGAATTCGGCTTTTATGATTAACTTCATTTGGATTCTTTTTGCTTTAGGAATTTGTACCGGTTATTTTTTAATTTTGCCGTTAGCCATTAATTTCGGCTTACTATTCCGTATTTCCAATTCCATTGAGCAGTTATTCGATTTATCCGATTATACAACCTTATTTTTACAGGTTGTGTTGGGAATGGGATTAATTTTCTTGTTTCCTGTGATCGTTTATTTCTTGACAAATATTGGCGTTCTAACACCAAAATTCCTACGAACGTATCGAAGACACGCTATTGTATTGATTATGGTTGTTGCCGCTATTGTAACACCTGCCGATGTTTTCTCGATGATTGCGGCTGCTGTTCCACTGTTACTTTTGTACGAATTCAGTATTTTGATGGCCAATCACACCTACAAAAAAATTCAAAAAAGAGAAGCAGCTTTAGTAAAAGCAGAAAAATAGTTCGGGATTACACTATATTTTTAAAAAGACTTTTTCAAAAAGCGTAAGGTTTTTCTTTGAATAAGCCAAGAATTCGCATTTTCCTCGTATTTTTGATGTATAATTTCTGCAGTAATGCACCAATTTTTCCACCGAAATCATTTTAGGAATATGAAAAAACTGCTTATATCGTGTGTTCTTCTTTCAGGATTTGCCTACGGACAAGAATTCACCAAACAAGATACTTTAAAAGGCTCCAACACCGAATTTCGAAATTTTTGGGATGTCAAAAAATATGAACTATCCGTAGAACCCAATTTTGAAAAAAAATCGTTGTCGGGATCTAATAGGATTTCGCTGGAAATTACCAAAAATGTAACGAATCCTGTTTTTCAAATCGACTTGCAGCAACCCATGCAGGTAAATAAAATTACGTGTTCCTTCAAAACTATTGATGGATATAAACGGGACGGCGATTTTATATTTATCTCATCGAAAGGTGTTTTCAAAAAAGGTCAAAAGCTAACTATTGATATCGATTATTCTGGCAATCCTGTGGTAGCGAAACGCGCGCCGTGGGATGGCGGTTGGGTATTCAGCAGAGATGAGAACGGCAATCCTTGGATGACCGTGGCCCAAGAAGGCATCGGAACTTCAGTTTGGCTTCCGGTAAAGGATATATGGAGTGACGAACCCGATCAGGGAATTGTCATGCATATTATCACTCCAAATGATTTGGTGGGCGTTGGAAATGGTCGGTTACTTTCACGTAAAACTGAAAATGGAAAAAATATATTTACATGGCAAGTAAAGAATCCTATCAACAATTACAGCATTGTTCCTTCCATTGGAAAATATGTAAATTTTAAGGAAACCTACTCTGGAGAAAAAGGAAAATTGGATTTGGATTATTGGGTAATTGACTCCAATTTGGAGAAAGCAAAAAAACATTTTCAAATTGTGCATCCAATGATGAAGTCCTTCGAAAACTGGTTTGGCCCCTATCCTTTTTATGAAGATTCCTATAAACTTGTGGAGTCTCCGCACTTGGGAATGGAGCATCAGTCCAATGTTGCATACGGAAATAAATACTTAAATGGATATCTGGGAAGGGATCTTTCAGGAACGGGCTTTGGCTTAAATTGGGATTTTATCATTATTCATGAAACGGGACACGAATGGTTTGCAAACAACATTACCGCTAGCGACCAAGCTGATTTGTGGATTCATGAAGCATTTACGACCTATTCCGAATCGCTATTCACGAATGATTTCACAAGTAAGGAAGCCGGCGACCGATATACGCAAGGTCTTCGCGGAAACATCCAAAACGACATCCCGATTATGGGAAAATACGGCGTGCGTAACGAAGGAAGTAGCGATATGTATCCCAAAGGCGCCAATATGATTCATACGATACGCCAGGTCATAAATAATGATGAATTATTCCGGCAAATTCTGAGAGGGATGAACCGCGATTTCTACCATCAGACTGTGAGCACTGAGCAAGTTTTAAATTATTTTAATGCCAAGGCAAAATTTGATTTTACATCGATTTTTAATCAGTATTTGAGAACCACCCAAATTCCAACTTTAGAATTTCAACAAAACGGAAACGAATTGAAATTTAAATGGAAAAATACGGTAGAGAAATTTAATCTGCCCGTACGTGTGAAGCAAGGTACACAAGAGATTACACTCTCTCCAACGAGTGCTGTACAGACCATAAAATTACCATCGAAACAGGAGATTGAGACAAACCCCAACTATTATATAAACTACAACAATACGATTTTATAGTTTTTTTTAAGAAGTCGTCTTAAGTTTTATTCTAAACGTGGAACCTTTGTTAGGCTCCGTCTGGGCAACGTAGATACTGCCTTTATGGTAATCGTGAATAACGCGGTGTGCAAGACTTAAACCAAGTCCCCACCCGCGTTTTTTGGTGGAAAATCCGGGTTTGAAAACTTTTCGAGCCTGCTTACTCGTCATCCCAATGCCGCTGTCTTTGAAATCAATAACTAAATTTTTATTCTTCTCATACATGCAGACTTTGAGCGTGCCCACACCTTTCATGGCATCGACAGCATTTTTTACAAGATTTTCGATTACCCAAGAAAATAAAATGCGGTTGTGAGGAAGCAAAATTTCTTCATCAGGAATCTGAAGCTTAAAATCAACCTTTGTGGAAATTCGTGTTTTAAGATAATCGTAATTCTGCTGCAAGGTCTCATTCAGGTTATAATCATTCAGTTCGGGCACAGAACCAATTTTTGAAAAACGCTCGGAAATGGTCTTAAGTCGGATAATATCTTTTTCGATTTCGGATACGCCCATTGCTTCTGGATTTTCCATTTTCATAATCTCAATCCAGCCAATCATCGAAGATAGTGGCGTTCCTATTTGGTGAGCCGTTTCCTTGGCTAAACCTGCCCATAAAAAACCTTCGTCCTGTTTTTTAACCGTACGCATCAGCCAAACTGAGCAGAATAAATAGGCTAAAATAAAAACTCCCAAAAACAATGGATAATACTGCAGATTGTTTAGTAAGCGGCTGTTATCGTAAAAAACATACTGCTTGGTATCGGCAAAGTTCATTTCAAATGGCTTGTAATGCCGTTCCATGCCTGCAATATATTCTCGCAATTCGTCCTTATTATTCAAAACATCGGTGGGAATATTTTTGTACGTTCCTTCCTCCAACAACGGCTTTTTGTTGGCATCCGTAATAATTAAAGGTAGTTGGTTGTTTTCTTCAAGAATTGGCAGTATCAAATCCACAGTTTCTGCGGAAACTGATTCTGAGTTTTTTTGCAAATACTGCATGGATTTCACCAACAACTCGACCCGGCTGGTTTCTCGAATACGCAAATCTTTGATCAAAACTCCTGAATAAACAATCATTGCTGCAATTACGAGCGTAAAAAGCACGTAGACAGACCAAATATTTATTCGCGATAAGTAAGGCTTCATTTATTTCAGCGTATTTAAAACCTGATAAAGGGCATCGCTAATCGCACCCCCTTGATAATTGTTGATGATAATGGCAAAGGTGTAGTTTTTATAGTAACCCGCAAACGACTTGGTATCTTTCATTGTACCACTTTTCATTTTCATACCATTTCCTTGTGTTGGAAAACCCTCATAAAAAGATGGAAACCAACTTTGCTTTTTAGCATAATTAAGTGCTTGAACTTCCGCTTTGGCTGAAACGTAATTCTGTGGTGAAAGTCCACTTCCATCGGCAAAATTAATTGCGTTTGCGTTAATACCTTTTGATTTCCAAAATGATTTTAAATAATCCATTCCTAACGAAAAACTCCCCTCACCTTTCTCCTGCTTCGCCATCGTTTTCACCAACGTTTCGCCATAGAGATTTATACTTTTACGCATAAACCAATACACGATTTTATCCAACGTTGGCGATTTATATTCCAATAGTGTTGATGCTTTTTTCTGAATTTGCGTTGGTTTTCCCTGAATTAAGTTTTGTGAAAAGGTCTGTACCGTTCCCGAAAAAGAAATTCCATTTTTTACTAATTCAGCTGCAATTTCAGTTCCCAACGTCAGTGGTGGATTGGGCGTTGCACCTGAAACGGTCATTGTTTTTCCTCCAGGTAATTTACCGTTTATATAGGCAACACCCGAGTGTGGCGCTGTAAAAATAAGGCTTTGGTCTGAGTTCCCAGAAGCTTTCACCTCCGAAACCCAGTTTACATTGGGTAAATCAATATTGGTTTTTATAATTTTGCTACCGTTCATTTCCAAATCAAACTGATTTTCGCGCCAATTCACTCCCCAGATTCCTGCTCCATAGTAATTTCCCATGTCATTCCAAGGCCAGCCTCCCGGTGTGGTCTGAAAATCAAAAAAAGAATCATCAACAATGAGATTTCCCTGTATTGTGTTGATGCCATTTTTTTTCAGTGCCTCCACCAGTTGTTTTTTAAAATTCTCCGGTTTGTAGCCTTCATATCTCCAGCTACCTAATGTGGGATCACCATTCGAGTGCAACAGCAAATCGCCAATCAATTTACCTTGATCCACAGTACCGGCATATGATACCGTTGTGGTGTATTGATAATTTGTTCCCAATGTCTCCAAAGCGGCAGCCGCAGTGAAAATTTTTTGTGTCGAGGCTGTTGAAAGTCCTTTCTCACTCTGATATTCATAAATCAGTTTACCCTCGCCATCACTTACATAGACCGACAAATTAGCCGCGGAAGCAGCACCGGAACTTAACACGTTTTTTACGGCATTGTCGAGTTTTTGCGTCGTAGTCTGTGCCCAAACCAAGTTCGAACAAATACTTAATCCTAAAACAATTTTCTTCATAAACAACAACTTATTCTGAGATACAAAACAATTTCCTAATCCTCTAAAGCATAAACGGCAAAACTCGCCAACCAATGATCGCCTCCATAATTGCCTTTAAAAATAAGAGGTAAGGCGTTATTCAGAAAACGGTCAGCATCATTTTGGAACGCTTTTTTTAGTTTATGATTTTCAGGTAGCGCTTTGGAAATTCCTTTCATACACCAAGCGCGCGAAAACGATAAACCAACTAGATGTACCGTCTGAAAATCATTCAAATCACTTACAACGGGCATCCTCTCAATATTTTTTAAGCTCCTTTTTGAATAAAATTTCGTCAACCAAGAAGCAAATTCTCTCTGAGGCAGTATGCGACGCATGAGATCTGCAATCTGTAAACTAGGCGAAAAAAAATCGCTGCCATCAGGCTCTAAATAAGCAGGCGTATCGCGATCATTTAGATAAAATTTCTTTGAGTTGGAAATCAATAGATTTTCAAAATCCTTTTCCTTAGCAGCACGTGCCCAATCGATAGCAAATCCCAAGGCAAAAGCCGAGTTCGGATGAACACCTGTTCGATTAGGATACGTTTGTTTTGGCAGGTATGCAGACCATAATTGGACCACTTTCGCTGTTAACGGCTG
>JAYRQH010000179.1:0-1666 GCA_041910715.1 Bergeyella sp. | reverse complement strand
TTATTTATTACCGTACATCTTTCCCCGATGAAAAGAAAATTTGGAAGTTTTTAAAGTTAAAACCCGAATACGAAACCCGAATGAAGCTTTATTTAAAATAAAATCATATTTCGCATCAAGCAATTATCCTCTACTTATTCTGCGAATCGAAACTCATTTGAAAGATAGTCGCTGCTAGCGTCCTCAACACGATACGCTCCTATTTTTGTTCTCCGTAGTTGCGTCAGATACGCTCCAACGCCCAATTCGTGACCAAGATCATGCGCCAAACTGCGAATGTATGTGCCCTTAGAACAACCCACGGTAAACGTTATAAAAGGAAAATTGATATGAACTTCATCAATATAATGAATCGTTGTTTTGCGTGATTTCATTTCGATCATTTCTCCTTTCCTTGCTAAGTCATAGGCACGATCCCCATCAATTTTTAACGCGGAAAAAACAGGTGGTTTTTGATCAATTTCGCCTACAAATTTTGTTAAGGCGTGATGTATTTCATCGCTTGTAATGTGCGACCAATCTTGAGCTAAGATTTCTGGTTTTTCGGTATCATAGGATTCCGTTTGAACCCCAATTTTTATCTCTGCGATGTATTCTTTTGGTGCATCTTGAATTTCAGGAATTGACTTGGTGGATTTTCCGGTACAAACAATAAGTAAGCCTGTTGCTCGCGGATCTAATGTTCCTGCATGGCCTATTTTAAACTTTTTGGGCAAACTCGGAAACTCCCTTTTCAACTTGTATTTCATTTTGTTCACCGCTTGAAAAGAAGTCCAATCCAATGGCTTATCCACAAGAAAAATACTACCTGCCTGCAATTCTTCTGCCGTCATGAAATTCAATTATAGCGTGGAAATGTTATTGAAACCAATAAAAATAAATTAACAAAGCAATACCAACGAAGATACGATACCAGCCCCAAGGTCGGAAACCGTACTTATTCAATAGTCCGATGAAGGTTTTGATGGCAATTAAAGCAACAACAAAAGCGACTACATTCCCAATAACAAAAGCGGTGATATTCTCCGATGAGGACAAAATCATCTCATAACCTTTCATAGCATTAGCCGTACCTTTACCCCAAGTTTTTACAAAAACCGAATAAACCGTAACCGCAAGCATGGTAGGAACCGCTAAGAAAAACGAAAATTCGGCAGCGGCTTTACGAGAAAGTCCTTGCGTCATCCCACCAATAATAGAGGCGGCACTTCTACTGGTTCCTGGCATCATAGCAAGACATTGCCAAAATCCAATAATAACAGCAGTTTTAATGCTCATTTGTTTTTCATCGTTAATTTTTGGATTTTTAAACCACGAATCTGCGAATAACAAAATAACACCGCCTAAAACCAACACAGCTGAAATTGCGATCTGATTTCCCAAAACCGCTTCAATTTTATCATCAAACAAATACCCTAAAGCCAATGCAGGAATAACGGCGAAACCAAGTTTTAAATAGAATTTTAAATTATTAAAATCAAAAAACTTTTTCCAATAGGCTACAACCACTGATAGAATGGCACCAAACTGTATTGAAACTTGAAACATTTTCAAAAATTCGGTTTCTTCCATTCCCATCAAGCTCGCTGCAAATCCCATATGTGCCGTTGAGGAAATTGGCAAATATTCGGTAAGCCCTTCCACGATGGCTATGATAATTGTTTTA
>JAYRQH010000178.1:0-1990 GCA_041910715.1 Bergeyella sp. | reverse complement strand
CTCTGGGTAGAAACGTAAAAGAATATTTGCGATTGGTAGATGCGTACGCTCACGTGCAAAAGAACGGTGAAGTTTGTCCTGCAAACTGGGAAGAAGGAAAAGACGCAATGAGTGCTGACAGAAAATCGACAGCAGATTATTTGTCTAAACACTAATCTCAACCCGTATCGTGAGGTTTGAGATTTTTCTCAAACCTCATTTTTTTAACCTTAAAAGTAAAATCATATGTATACAGAAATCACAGAAGATAATTTACAGGAGCTCCTTGCATCAAACGATAAAGTGGTCGTACAATATGGTGCAACGTGGTGCGGAAACTGCCGAATTATGAAACCAAAATTCAAAAAATTGGCTTCAGAAAATGAAAATATCCCTTTTCTTTACATTGATGCAGAAAAGTTTCCGGAGAGCAGAAAATTAGCTAACGTAAGCAATTTACCTACGTTCGCAACTTTTGTAGGCGGACAATTAAAAGGTGAAGTACAAACAAATAAAGCAGAAGTTTTAACAGATCTAGTACATGAAGTTACCTCTAATTAAACATCTAAGTCAGTTCATTGAAAATAATGACGAAGATTATATCGTAGAAACTATCGAAGTTTTGGAACATATCACAGAATTATCGTCCTTAAAAGATGAAGAATTGGATGTGATTGGCGAACTGATATCGAATCTTTACGGCGCTCTCGAAGTTAAAAAAATGACGAGAGAAGGTAAAGATCAGAAAGAAGCTCTTAATGAGTTTATGAAACGAGTGATGGGAAGTATTGATAAATAAAACTTTAGACCCATTAAAAAAAGGTAGACCGTGTGGTCTACCTTTTTTTAATCATCATAACGATCGTTATATCGTTTGTTTTTGTGATGTTTTTTGCCTTTATAATGCTTATCGTATTTCTTCTGCTGACCTGGCGCGTAATCTTTAGCATTTCCGCCATATATTTTCTTAGCCTGGCCTGGAGGTAACTTTTTACCATGTGTTCCGCCGTATCCATATCCGTACGAATCATTGCCACCATATCGGTAAATACGACCATCTCGGTACACATTACCATTTCTATCTCTATATATTTGCCCTGAACGATAGGTTCCACCATCCGGAGCTCGGTATACTCTACCGTTATTTCCGTAGTTGCCGTTATCATAGGTTGTACATGCTACCGCAATTGATCCTACGAAAAATGACATTACAATTATCTTTAAACTTTTCATATCGGTATAATTTCACATTATGACTAGTTTAAATTCAAGGATAATGCCAAAACGTTATAAAAACGATTATCAGCTGATTCCCACTATTTTACTTCTACGCTCTAACAAAACTACATCTTCCCAATTTCCGTTTAGCTTACCCATTTTTTCGCGAAACCCTACTTTTCGGAATCCTGCATTTTGATGGAGCAAGATGCTGCCTTCGTTTTGAGGAAAAATTCCGGCCTGCAGCAACCATATTCCATGTTCTTCTGAATCGGTAATTAATTGCTGTAGTAGCCTCTTCCCTAATCCCAAACGCTGAAAATCCTGATGGATATACACACTGACTTCTGCTACGCCCGCAAAACACTCCCTTTTACTTACGGGTTTTATTGCGGCCCAGCCAACAATTTTTCCCTCCATGTTTTTAACAACAAATCTTGAAAAATTATAAAATTCGCGATCCCAAGCGTCCCATGTTGGAACCTCTGTTTCGAATGTTGCTAAACCAAAGTCAATTCCTTGTTTGAATATATCCAAAACACTTTTACCATCATCGATAGTCATTGGTAGAATTGAAAAGTTTTCTTGATCCATCTTATGATTTATTAGGTATATAAAAGTAGAAAAAAGTCACAATACTGTAAAAACAAATTTGGCTAAAATGAAGTCTTTATCTCGATTCAATCCAAACAAAATATTTTACTTGCTACTCATCTCTTTTTTCAAAAATTTTCCGGTGAGTGATTTTTTACTTTTAATAATGTCTTCAGGCGTTCCCTGGGCAATAATTTGT
>JAYRQH010000177.1:0-1648 GCA_041910715.1 Bergeyella sp. | reverse complement strand
ATCATCAAGGCGCTAAAAACAGGCGAGCTGGATGCTGGTATTATTTCTACTCCATATGATGCTGCTCAGGAATTTTATAACGATCCTATTTTTAATGAGGAGCTGTTACTGTACACATCAGGCGACCTGGCAAAGGACGGTGCGTATATTGTGCCCGATGAGGTTGATGTTGAGAAAGTGTGGTTACTGGAACAAGGAAATTGCCTTCGAACACAATTTGAAAATATTTGCCACCTCAAAGAAAATTCATTGAAACCGAAAAATTTGGAGTTTTTGGCTTCAAACATCAACACCCTAATACAAATGGTGGATAAAGTGGGTGGAATGTCTATTTTACCCGAGTTGGCGGTCCATCAGCTAGCGGATGAACAAAAACAAAAGGTGCATCATTTCAGAAAACCATTTCCATATCGGGAGATAAGTGTAATCTATTATAAGCCTACCTACAAACAAAAGATTATTGATGAGTTGGTAGCTTTCATTCGGAATTCGGTAGAGGCGAAGCTTAATTACAGCAAGGCACCGGCAGAATTTGAACCTGTAAAGCCACAATAACTAATTTTATTTTGGAAATTAAAATATAGGTTGTAGATTTGCAGCATAAATTTCACGAGGAAAAATTTGACTGATTGCGACCTCAATAAAAAATGCTAAAACTGAATTATTCTTTTTAGGCGCTGCTGCAATCATTTTTATTTTTTCCGAGTTCTAACTATAAATTTTTGATATTATGTCATATTTATTTACATCGGAATCGGTGTCAGAAGGGCATCCGGACAAAATTGCAGATCAGATTTCTGATGCGCTTATTGATCATTTTTTAGCATACGATAAAGACTCTAAAGTAGCTTGCGAAACCTTAGTTACCACGGGACAAGTTGTTCTTGCGGGTGAAGTAAAATCCGAAGCATATCTTGATGTGCAGACTATCGCACGAAACGTAATTAACACCATTGGATACACCAAAAGCGAATATATGTTTAATGGGGATTCTTGTGGAGTCATATCAGCAATTCACGAACAGTCTCCAGATATTAATCAAGGAGTTGACCGTGCAAAAGAAGATGCCGATTTTGAAACCAAAGCTAATGCGCAAGGTGCTGGCGACCAAGGAATGATGTTTGGTTATGCAACGAACGAGACCGATAATTATATGCCTTTGGCGCTTGACTTAGCTCATTCTATTCTTAAAGAATTAGCCGATCTTAGAAAATCAGGTACAATTCCGTATTTGAGACCAGACGCAAAATCTCAGGTAACGATCGAGTATTCGGATGATCACAAACCAATTCGTATTGATTCTATCGTTGTATCCACACAACATGACGATTTCGGTTCGGAAGAAGCTATGCTTGCAAAAATAAAGAGCGACATCGTTACAATTCTGATCCCGAAAGTAAGAGAGCAACAAAAAGAAGAAATTCGTGCCCTTTTCAATAATCAGATTAAGTATCACATCAACCCGACAGGGAAATTTGTGATTGGTGGTCCTCACGGAGATACTGGCCTTACAGGTAGAAAAATTATCGTTGATACCTACGGAGGTAAAGGTGCTCACGGTGGAGGTGCATTCTCAGGAAAAGATCCTTCGAAGGTAGACCGTAGTGCAGCGTACGCAACGCGTCATATTGCCAAAAATTTGGTTGCT
>JAYRQH010000176.1:0-2307 GCA_041910715.1 Bergeyella sp. | reverse complement strand
GTCCAGCTAACGTACCTCCTGCCACTTCTTGAATCATTTGAATCGCTTGAACCAGTGCTGTTCTCGTCAGGTTTGGATCAACTCCACGTTCGAAACGGAACGAAGCATCTGTAGAGAAAGCATGGCTTTTTGCTGATTTACGCACAGCAACAGGATCAAAGTACGCACTTTCTAAAAATATTGTTTGTGTAGTTTCGGACACGCCCGAGTCTAAACCTCCGAATACGCCACCAAAACACATGGGTGTATTGTTGCCATCTTTAATCATGATTTCGTGACCTTTTATAGTGCGCTCCACCCCGTCCAGAGTTGTAAATTTTGTTCCTTCAGGTAATACACCAATTTTTACTTTTTTGCCAGCAATTTTTGCAGAGTCGAAAGCATGAAGCGGCTGACCTAAACTATGAAGAATGTAATTAGTAACATCAACAATATTGTTAATTGGCGATAATCCAATGGCTTTTAATCGATTTTGCAACCACGCAGGCGATTCGGCAACATTCACATTTTCAATCACCGCTCCTAGATAACGTGGACAAATAGCCTCATCTTCGATTTCGATAGAAAACTCCTGCACGCCTTCACCATCCAACGATTCTGATTTTACTTTAGCAAATTCAGATTTCATTTGGTTGGAAGCCAAATAGGCATGTAAGTCACGCGCCACGCCGTAGTGTGACATCGCATCCGAACGGTTGGGCGTCAGTCCAATTTCGTATACTTCATCTTTTACCAATTCGAAGTAATCGGCAAAATTCTGACCTATTTCGTATTTGGATTCGTCCAATACCATAATTCCTCCATGATCATCGCTCAGTCCCAACTCGTCTTCAGCACAAATCATTCCTTGGGATACTTCACCACGAATTTTGGCTTCTTTAATTTCGAACGAGCTACCGTCTTTCGCATAAATTTTTGTCCCTACAATTGCTACGGGAACCGTTTGGCCGGCTTCCACATTGGGAGCCCCGCAAACAATATTTAATATTTTTCCGGAACCAATATCTACGGTTGTTTTCTTTAGTTTATCAGCATTCGGGTGTTTTTCGCAGGTAAGTACTTTTCCCACAACAATCCCTTCCAAGCTTCCTTTCACACTCTCAAACGCATCAATCCCTTCCACTTCCAAGCCAATATCCGTAAGGAATTCGCCAATTTTTTCCGTTTTCAGGTCTGTTTTGATGTAGTCTTTAAGCCAATTATTAGAAATCTTCATTATGTTATCTTTTCGTCAGTAAAATTTTGTCAATTCGTTGACCGTCTTTATCTATAATTTCGAATACAAAATTATCAAATTCTATAGAATCGCCAACATTGGGCAGTTCTGGACTTTGGTTTAAGATAAATCCAGCAACGGTTTGTATGTTATCTAATACATCTTGAGGAATGTCGATAGGAAATTCCTTATAAAATGTTTTAAGTGAAAATTGCCCGTCGATAAGCCACGAATCTTCGCTTCTTTGGGTAATTCTAAATTCGTCATAATCATCTTCGGACATATCGCCTAAGAGTGCATCCATTACATCATCCATGGTGAGCATTCCTTGCGTATTTCCGTATTCGTCGATGACTATTCCGTAATGTATTTTTTGTTTTTTGAAAGCTTCTAAAATTCGATATGCCGTTGTATGCTCCGTTACAAAAACAGGCTTTTTTACGTAATTTTGAAGATTAAAATTCGCTGCTGAGGAATGAAGAAAGATATCTTTCATGAGAACAATTCCAACGATATTATCCAAATTACCACCCTCTGTAACGGGATACGCAGAATGTGGTTCTTCTTTTATTTTTGCAATGACTTGCTCGTACGAATCTTCAAGATCGAAAACCATGAGTTGGTTACGGTACGTAAATAAGGAGTGCGCTTTGGTATCACCCAACTCAAAAACACGTTCGACAATATCGTGCTCAATATCTTCAATTTCGCCACCTTCAGCACTTTCTTTCACTATTGATTTGATTTCTTCTTCGGAAACACGGGAGTCGATTGTTTTCTTAATTCCAAAAATCGTCAAAAGAAACTCATTTGATTTGGTAAGTAACCATACAAATGGCGATGCAATGACTGACAATAAGCGCATCGGTTGCGATATCACCAAAGCTGTTTTCTCAGGAAATGTCATTCCTAACTGTTTTGGGAAGAGTTCTCCAAAAACAATGGAAATGTAGGTAATGAAAACCACAACAATAGGCCCTGAAATTTGATTGGCATAGGGCTGTAAAAAGGAAATCTTACTTAAAAGTGATGATATATGACTACTTAGAGCTTCTCCCGAATACACCCCGAGCAAAATCCCGATCAACGTG
>JAYRQH010000175.1:0-2629 GCA_041910715.1 Bergeyella sp. | reverse complement strand
CTTGATCTTCCTCAAGTGAAGTAAAAAAGGTATCCCAATCCTCATCGCTAAAACTGATAACCGCATCGCCTTCCATATAATCTGAAATCTCGCGTCGATCCTTCTTTGTCGGACGTCCTTCTCCCTTGGCTCGATAGTAATTTTGCTGCATACGTTTCAGCTTCAGAATTTCGTATTGTTCTTTCTCAGTACGATCTTCAATAAAATCAGGAACCAACTTTGCTCCCACTCTACTTTTCGGGATATCTTTGACTTTAATTTGAAAATCAATTTGATTTTTCCGAATCTTGATTAGGTCTCCTATTTTTACTTCGCGCGAACTTTTAACCATCTGATCACCAACCATCACTTTGTTTTTCTTTATCTCGTCAGCAGCGATACTTCGCGTTTTATAAACCCGCACACTCCATAAAAATTTATCTATTCTCATATTTTTTGTCTACTTTTGTGCTTCAAAAATACTTAATTTCATGAAAAAAGCATGGATATGCCTACTTACAATCGGTATTGCGTTGCATTCTTGTAAGGAAGATGACACGGAAAATGTAGAAATAATCGAGGAACCAAGCAATATTGCAGATCAAAATGCTAATGACGATAAGGCCATTGCTAAATATATGGACGATCATTATCTCGATACTCAAGGTGTGATTAAAGCATTTAGTAGCACAGATGCTTCTGATGACAATTATACCAAGCTTTCGGCTATGGAGAAAACCACCTTGGATAACGGTGTAATCGTAATAAAACGAGTTGGTGCGCAGCCAGATGCGGCTACAGCAACCGCAATCGGAGCTACAGATATTTTACGATTCATGTCTAAAAGCACAACATTTCTTTCTAAAGTAGAAAAAGACAATACGGTAACGTATGCCTCTGAATATAGTTTTAGAAATACCATTGATGGTTCTGGTGTCCCTGAAGTAGACCCGTACTACTATTACGTAAAAAAAGATGTTCTGGAGAAAGCAACAGCTGAAGACGCGAAAAAGAGAAGCTACTACGAAATTGAAGGTTTTCAACAAGGTTTACAAACATTCAAAAGCTTTAATATAAGCGATTCCAGCAACTTCAATTTGCAAGGTGTTATTATTGTTCCATCAAGAGCTGCTTATGCTAGAGATGCGCATTATACATCAACTTTTAGAAACCGTAGTTTTGTATTCAATTTTCAAGTTTACAAATCAACGCCACGTCCTGCCTCTCAACAATAATTAAAATACAATTTGTAGATATAAAAAAGGTTCCCGATTATGGGAACCTTTTTTTATTGGTTAAGTTTTTAACTAATTCTTTACATTCTTTAAAATATCAGGGAAATATTGATCTGCAAGATGTTCGAATTCATCTCCACGCATAAACATTGATGCATCTACCTCAGCGTACGAATTTTTACCTGCAGCACCGATAAGTTCATTACACATGCGAAGTGTATTCTTATGGAAATGATAGACACGCTCGCTCTTATCCGTAACATCAAGACCTTTAATAAGCATCTTGTTCTGAGTAGCAACACCAGCAGGACATTCATTGGTATTACAACGCAACGCCTGAATACAACCCAACGAAAACATGAATCCTCTTGCATTATTACACAAATCAGCACCCATTGCGATTGCACGTAAGATATCGAGCGATGTTAAAACCTTTCCACTGGCAATAATTCGCACTTTATCGCGCACTTGGAAGTTCTTCAACGTTCGATTAACGAAAATCAACGCCGGTTCTAAAGGCATCCCTACCCCATCAGAAAATTCTGGCGGCGCAGCACCTGTACCTCCTTCGGCACCATCCACGGTAATAAAATCTGGGTATATTTTTAGAATATTCATTTGGGCACAGATATCCTCAAACTCTTTCGTATCTCCAATACACAACTTAAAACCAACTGGTTTCCCACCTGACAATTCGCGTAATTCTTGTACAAACTTCAATAAACCGGCAGCATCTGAAAATGCAGTATGCGATGGTGGCGAAATAATGGTCATTCCTGGTTGTACGTGACGAATAGCCGCAATTTCAGGCGTATTTTTCACGCCTGGCAAAACACCACCGTGACCTGGTTTAGCACCCTGAGAAAGTTTTATTTCAACCATCTTAACGGAAGGTATCGCTACGTTTTTAGCGAATAACTCAGGAGAAAATTTACCCTGATCATCCCGACAGCCAAAATACCCGGTACCGATTTGCCATACCAAGTCGCCGCCTGCAGATAAGTGATAGGGAGAAATCCCTCCTTCTCCTGTATTGTGATAAAAATTACCTTTTTTTGCGCCTCTATTTAAGGCAGTTTGCGCACGGTCACTTAACGAACCGAAGCTCATTGCTGAAATGTTAAATAATGACGCACTATACGGATGTTCGCATTGGTGATTTCCTACAACCACACGCGGTAGTTCCTCAACCGGTGATTTTGCGTAAATGGAATGTTTAATCCCTTCATATTTTCTGTGGTTCAGTTCCAACTGCGTCCCAAAAGCTACCGTATCACTCACATTCTTCGACCTACGGTACGCAGCCGATCGCTCATTTCGTGGAAACGGCTTACCATCGGTTTCTCTTTCAATGAAATACTGCTGCATTTCGGGAGAGATCATTTCGAAAAAATAACGAAAATACCCTAATACAG
>JAYRQH010000174.1:0-2921 GCA_041910715.1 Bergeyella sp. | reverse complement strand
TGCACCCGCAGGGATGTGATCGGCAACCTTCCCAATACCCTGACAGGTACCACACGTAGTTTGAGACTGCATCTGTCCGAAAACCGTGTTCATCACTTTTATTTGGGCTCCGGTACCGTTACATGTAGGACACGTTTTGGAAGTAGCACCTTCTGCAGCCTTCATTTTTTTCACCTTAATGGTTTTCTGCGTTCCATTCACCATCTCCTCAAGGTTCAGCTTGATGCGAACTCGTAGATTGGAGCCACGAACTTGTTGGCGTGCGCCACCACCTCCAAAACCACCAAATCCACCGCCGAACTGTCCACCGAATATATCTCCAAATTGCGAGAAGATATCTTCCATGCTCATGCCACCGCCGAAGCCACCGCCGCCAAAGCCGCCGTTTCCTCCAATTCCTGCATGACCAAATTGGTCGTAGCGAGCCCGTTTATTATCATCACTTAGGACCTCATAAGCCTCGGCCGCTTCTTTAAAACGTTCTTCAGCTGCTTTATCACCCGGATTTTTATCTGGATGGTATTTGATAGCCATCTTTCTGTAGGCTTTCTTAATTTCTTCGGTACTTGAAGTTTTTGAAATCTCAAGTATTTCGTAGTAATCTCTCTTTGTCATAATAATTTCGTGTGAGAACTAGTTTCCAGTAACTACTTTAGCAAAACGTATAACACGATCATGCAATTGGTAACCGCTTTCTACAACATCAACAATTTTACCTTTTAACTCGGGCGATGGCGCAGGAATTTGCGTAACTGCTTCGTGGAAATCAACGTTAAAATCATCACCTTGCTGAACTTCAATTAATTTCAACCCTTTTTCCTCAAGTTTCGATTTTAATTTTTGATAAATGAGTTCAACGCCTCGTAAGTCGGCTTCGTTGCCATTTTTTGCAATTTCTTTCAATGCACGCTCAAAATCATCAAGTACGCCAAGTAATGAGATCATTAAATCCTGATTTGCATATTGGAAAAACTCCATTTTTTCTCTGGAAGTCCTCTTTTTATAGTTTTCAAATTCGGCATACAACCTAATATAACGGTCTTTTTCTTCTGCCAAAAGGTCTTCTGCAGATTTCTCGTTTGTCATATTTTTCGCAGAATCTTGTGGATTTTCTGATGCGTTTTCTTGCTCGAAATCAAAATTTTCTTCGTGTTTATCGTGATTTTCAGACATAATAGTACTTATTTTTCACATTAATTCGCAAATTTTTTGCCAACGTGAAGAAAAGGACAAAAGGGCAGACTGGCTAGTCGGTAAAAGTGCGATAAAGTAAATAGATGTTCAAAACCATAATAATGACGGCAATAATCCAGGCACATGTTTTTAGAATAAATGAATTTGCATATTTTCCCATTTTTGCTTTATCGTTAGTGAAGATGACTAACGGAACAACGGCAAAACTTAATTGCATTGAAAGTATAACCTGACTAAAAACTAGCAGATCGGCAGTTCCTTTTTCACCATATAAGATGGTCACAATTAAGGCAGGGATTACCGCAATTAATCGCGTTATTAAACGTCGTAACCACGGTTTCAGGCGTATATGTAAGAAGCCTTCCATGACGATTTGTCCTGCGAGAGTACCAGTAATTGTGGAGTTCTGCCCTGAGGCAAGTAATGCCACGCCAAATACGATACTTGCTACGGTAGTTCCTAATATCGGAGCCAACAACTCGTAAGCGTCGTGTATATCGGCAACATCATGATGTCCATTATAATGAAAGGTTGCAGCAGAAACGATTAGAATAGAAGCATTGATGAAAAACGCAATTAGTAAAGATATGGTGCTATCCAATGTGGCAAATTTTATGGCTTCTTTTTTTCCTTCTTCAGTTCGTTCGTATGCTCGCGTTTGCACAATACTGCTGTGCAGATACAAATTATGGGGCATTACCGTAGCACCCAATATTCCAATCGCGATATAGAGCATTGCGGGATTGGTGACGATTTCTTTTTGTGGTAATAGGCTGCTGATAATGGGCGAGATTTCTGGTTTACTCAACAGGAGATCGTACGCGAAACAGCCGATAATAATAATCATTAAAGCTCCGATAATACTTTCTAGCCAGCGGAAACCTCGAGATTGAAGTAAGAGTATTAGCATCACATCGACCACCGTAATTACGATTCCCCAGGTCAGCGGAATCCCAAATAATAAATTAAGTGCAATGGCAGCGCCAAGCACTTCAGCCAAGTCACATGCCGCAATCGCTATTTCGCACAATACCCATAAGATGAAATTTGTTCGTGGTTTGTAATGATCTCGGCATGCTTGTGCTAAATCTCGCTCGGTTGCAATCCCTAATTTTAAAGACAAATGCTGCAACACCATGGCAAAGAGATTTGAAATTAAAATTACTGAGAGAAGCGTATAGCCAAATTCTGAACCCCCCGCAATATCAGTCGCCCAATTTCCAGGATCCATATAACCAACCGCAATCAATAAGCCTGGACCCGAAAATGCCAACAATTTTCGCCATGCGCTTGCATTTTTAGGGATCGGAACTGATGCGTGAACCTCGGGTAGGGAATTTGTGTTTTTTGATCTTCTCCAAGCTGATTTCATAGAACAAAAATACTAATGTTAGTTTAAACTAACAAATAGTTTTCAGGAAACTTAATTTCCTCTCAAAACAAAAAAAACCGTTTCGAAAGAAACGGTTTAATTGGTATCGTGTTATTGTGATTATTTTGCAAATCGAACAGCCATTTTTCTGTCAACAGCTCTTTGTGCATCTGAAGCTTCAGCTGGCTGAGTAGCGAATTCGCTTCCGTACCCATCAGCACCAGTTACCTGAGCACCAACACCTGCTTTAGTTAAATAATCTTTAATGAAAACTGCTCTTTCACCAGAAAGTTTTTTGTTGGCAGCTTCGTTACCTACTTTATCAGTGTATCCCCCAACTTTAATTTTTGCATCA
>JAYRQH010000173.1:0-3004 GCA_041910715.1 Bergeyella sp. | reverse complement strand
TAATAAACTGATTCGCGATAAAGAATTAGGTCCGTATTATTTGGTATTTACACAAGATATTACCGAAGAAATGCTTCGAAATGAAAATATTGAAGAAAAAAACAGGGCTTTAGAAATTCAAAATAAAGAACTGATGGCATTCAATTACGTTGCCAGTCATGATTTGCAAGAACCGTTACGAAAAATAGAAACATTTCTCTCGAGGCTTCACGAAAAAGAATACACGCAGTTGTCTGAAACGGGAAAGCAGTATATTGAGCGAATTTTAGCTTCTGCAGGGAAAATGCGAAAACTTATTGACGATTTGCTTCAATTTTCACGGACAACACGTTCCGAAGAAGAATATGAACTTGCCGATCTCAATGTCCTCTTTGATGCGTCGGTTGAAAGTCTCAATGATATCATCGAAGAGACGCAAGCTACGATTGAGCGCGACAAACTTCCCTACCTAAAAGTAATTCCGTTCCAGATTCAGCAGTTGTTCACCAATCTGTTAAGTAATTCATTAAAATATCGAAAGGAAAACGTACCGCCATACATCAGGATCACATGCGAAATTGTAAAGACCCCAAAAGAATTGATAGAACGAGCACATTCTATTGAACGGTACTGTAAAATCGAATTCTCGGATAACGGTGTTGGCTACGATCATATTTACTCCCCTCAAATTTTCGATCTATTCAATCGCCTGCACTCAACAGCGAAATATGAAGGTACAGGGATCGGGCTGGCTATTTGTAAAAAAATTGTCGAAAACCACAACGGTATCATCATCGCTTATGGTGAAGAGAATGTTGGTGCGAAATTCACCATTTATCTACCCGAGATTTCCAACTAAAAATCGTCCAAATCACCAATATCAGGGCACTCGTTATAATTCTATAAGTAATACTACGAATAATGTAAGCCGTTTTTTTCCAAAGAAATGCATTTTTGTACTGTTCAATCGCATGAAATGATCGGTATGAAAAACAAAGATGGAGTACTTGTAGGTCTAGTTGTAGGAGTTGCTGTTGCGGCCTATTTTATCGCCAAAAAAAAAGGCAAAAGACCATGTGGTAAAAATAAAGTTGCTAAGAAATTCACTCAGTTTTCTGACGAAGTAAAAACCGAATTTCAAGATGCACGAAGTCAGGTGAAAGAGACTGTTGCTGATAAAGTTTTTGATTTTGCCGTGGCCAATAGACAATCCATCGCCCAGGTAGCCAGTTATGTCATGCCATACATCCTAAAAAATTTCGTTAAAAAGAAATTATAACACACAAATGATTTAGCTAACATGATTTCCTTAGTGATGTTGTGTTAGCTGAAAAAGAATTGATTTGCAATGTCCGATGAAGCGTATGTTTTACATTCTTAGCGCCATCTTTTTTATAGTATGGTATTATGGTTTTATGATTAAAAATTTCGGTGGATGGATACACTTCGTCTTCCTATTGGGAATTTTTGCATTAATCATTCAAATCTATTTAGATAATAGAAAAGTGAATAGTGACGAAAAATGATCTTCATTTTAAATAATCAATTCTCTCTTTTTTTTAAAAAAGCTTATCAATTATTGATAAGCTTTTTGTTTTTATGAAATTGTTCCCCAATCATACCGCTTACTGTAAAAACGTAGATAATGACTTCGTATCCGTGCATGATTAGGATGTTGAAGTTGTGGGTCATTTTTCAGTAAAACATCAACTAAATCTTTGGATGCTTTAATAATTTTAGCATCGGTTACCAAATCCAATTTCTTAAAATCGACCACACCACTCTGCTGGGTTCCTAAGATATCACCTGGACCACGAAGCTGCATATCCACTTCGGAAATTTTGAAACCATCGGTAGTTTCCACCATGGTTCTAATTCGCTTTCGACTGTCTGCAGAGAGCTTATCCGATGACATCAAAACACAAAAGCTTTGCTCGGCACCACGTCCTACCCTACCCCGCAGCTGGTGAAGCTGAGAAAGGCCGAAACGCTCGGCGCTCTCAATGATCATTACCGATGCATTGGGAACATTCATTCCAACCTCGATAACCGTTGTGGCAACGAGTATTTGTGCTTTAGCACTTGCAAAATAGTTCATATTGGCGTCCTTATCCTCCGGTTTCATTTTGCCATGAACCATCGTGACGTTATAGCCTTGGAAGAATTCTGTAACATGCTCAAATCCTTCCATCAAATTTTTATAGTCTAAAGTTTCAGATTCTTCAATTAAAGGATATACAAAATACACTTGACGTCCCTTTTCAATTTCTTCTTTAGCAAATTTAAAAACAGAGAGCCTATCTTTTTCTTTTCGGTGCGCCGTAATAATCGCCTTTCTACCTACGGGAAGCTCATTAATCACGGAAACATCCAAATCAGAATAGAAACTCATCGCCAAAGTTCGCGGTATGGGAGTTGCCGTCATCACTAAAATATGAGGTGGAATTTTGTTTTTCTTCCAAAGCTTCGCTCTTTGTGCAACTCCAAAACGATGCTGTTCATCAATAATTGCTAAACCTACATTTTTAAACTGTACTCGATCTTCTAAAACCGCATGGGTGCCGACAAGGATCGCTAAAGTACCATCCAATAACTGCTCATGAATCAGACGCCTATCTTTAGTTTTTGTAGAACCCGTCAGAAGTTTTATCTGTACCGAAGTACCCTCAAGCAAGTGTTTTAAACTCGAATAATGTTGTTGTGCTAGGATTTCAGTAGGTGCCATTAAAACGCTTTGGAAACCATTATCTAAAGCCATCAGCATCGATAATAAAGCTACCATTGTTTTTCCTGATCCAACGTCTCCTTGAAGCAATCTGTTCATTTGGATCGGCCTTTTCATATCATTTCGAATCTCCTTTACCACTCTTTTTTGTGCATTCGTGAGTTCGAATGGAATGTGATTTTGATAAAATTGCGTAAAATAATCTCCGACAACAGGAAACGGATTTCCAATAGCAGTTACTTCATGTTTTTTCTTCTTGAGACCGTAACTTAACTGAAAAAAGAAGGCTTCTTCAAATTT
>JAYRQH010000172.1:0-4666 GCA_041910715.1 Bergeyella sp. | reverse complement strand
GCTTGATAATTATGTGGATGATACGGTGCTTATTTTGTTGGGTAAGCGTAAAACTAATGTAACCGCTACAATCCTTACCAAAAGCATCAGCAATCAATTACGGTTAGATTTACAACGCCACAATAGCCAATATTCTCCGATAGATATTGAGGTTTTCTCCGATGCTCACGACCGATTTTTAATTATAGATGATATGGAACTCTACCACATCGGGGCATCACTCAAAGACCTGGGCAAAAAATGGTTTGCCTTTTCGAGAATGGATATTGAAGTCGGCAGGATGCTCCAAATTTTAAACAGGTAAAACAAAACCCCTCTGAAATCTCGGAGGGGTTTGTGTATGAGGTCTAATAGTTCAGCGTTAGCCCTGCGCCGAAGCCCATATCGCTATCATAATGCGCCCTTACATTCAAATTTTTATTGATGATGTACCTCAATTCTCCCATAAATTCCTTATCGGTATTGACCATAAAGCCCGCCCTCACTCTTTTGGAAATCGGAATATCTTCACGCATCAGCGACAGGCGCACGATACCATCGTGATATACTTCTGCCTGAAAATTGACAAGCATAGGCAAGGTGTACATAAAACCTAAGCTAAAGGCTCTCCGTGTATCTTTTTCATTCTTTTGCCCGAACAGGTTTTTCTCCTGTTCATCTATACCCATTCTTCTGTAACGCCAGTCAAAGCCAATAAAGGGCATAAACCATTGCATTCTACCGATGTATCTTCCCAAATGGGTTTCCACCTCATAACCGTGCATATCGTTGTACCCTAAGCGCCATTCTGTTCCTAAACTCCACCGTGCATTCTGAAGCATTGCTTCTCCATCGTTACCATTGGTTGCAAAATCGTTCTGTGCCATAAAGTGCGGCATATTGCTCTCCCTCTGCAATTTATTGTATGCCTGTTTTTTGTTTGGCAAGTATGGATTTTGATAGTCGTCAGCAGCAAAGACCCTGTTCATCCCCGACATCATATGATAGAGGATATGGCAGTGAAAAAACCAATCTCCTTCTTCGTTTGCCAAAAATTCAATGGTATCCGTTTCCATTGGCATTATATCCAGTACATTTTTGAGAGGTGATTTTTCGCTTTTCCCGTTGATTACTCGGAAATCGAAACCGTGCAGGTGCATTGGATGGCGCATCATTGAATTATTGTAAATGGTGATGCGTAAAATTTCTCCTTTCTTTACAGGTATTTTATCGGTTTCAGAAAGTATTTTATTATCCATACTCCACACGTATCGGTTCATATTTCCGGTAAGCGTAAATTTTAATTCCTTTACGGGTGCGTCTTTGGGAAGTGTGGTATTGTAGGGCGATTGTAGCATTGCATAATTCAGGGTTTTGATATCTCCTAAAGCATTTGCATTGTAACGGTTGGGGTCATTATCCATATTCATACCCTCGTGCTTGCTATGGTCTGTTTTTTTTCCTGCCTCTCCAGTAATTTCGGGATACATTACCACATTCATATCCATTTGGTTCAGGCTCATTTTCATTCCCATATCGTCCAAATCGCCATTCATCTTCATCATATCGTTCATCATCTTCATCCCTTCAAAATATTTTAATCTTGGAAGTGGGGATATTAATTGTTTGATACCATTGCCCACAAAATAGCTTGCTGATTGTGTCCTGTCTTCGGTTGTGGCTAAAAATTCGTAGGCAACGCCGTCGTCAGGAATTGTTACAACAATATCATACGTTTCGGAAACTGCAATAATTAATCTATCTACCTCAACAGGCTCTACATCATTACCGTCATTGGCTACTACCGTAATCTTACCTCCTGCATATCGTAACCAAAAATAGGATGAAGCCCCGCCGTTTGACACTCTTAATCTTACTTTATCCCCTGCTTTTAGGGTTTTGCCATCAACTGTTTTTAAATCGGTAGTATGATTTCCGTTGATTAATATTTTGTCATAATATACATCGCTTACGTCCATTGCCAACATACGCTTCCACTCGTTAGTTAGTTTGGTTTTGAAATGCCCTTCTCTGATTGCTTCTGCGTAGGACTGAGTTGCATTTTTTTTGATAGCCGCCCAATCATTGGCATTATGCAACATCCGGTTAATATTATCGGGATTTAGGTTTGTCCATTCGCTTAAAATAATGGGTACGGTAGGCAAATCATCAATTCCTTTTCTAAAGGTTTTATCGTCATCACGCTTTTTCATTACAAAACTGCCATACATCCCAATTTGCTCCTGTAACCCTGAATGGGAATGATACCAATGCGTTCCGTGTTGGATAATTGGGAAACGATAGGTGTATGTTGTTCCTGCTTCAATAGGCTTTTGTGTAAGCCAGGGCACACCATCTTCTTTGTTGGGCAAAAATACGCCGTGCCAATGCAATGATGTACTTTCTTTTAATTGGTTGTGCACTACAATTTCGGCAGTATCGCCTTCTGTGAAAGTGAGCGTAGGCATCGGTATTTGACCGTTTACTGCAATTGCTCTTTTTTCTTTTCCTGCATAGTTAACAAGCGTATCTTTTACATACAGTTCATATCGCACTATTTTTTGTGCAAAAACAGATTGCGAACACAGCAGTATAAATACCGCTTGAAGCAACCTTATTTTGCTATTTATGGGTATATTCATTTTGATATTTTTTATTAATGAAACTCATTCCTGTTCTTTCAGCCAATCGGTTAAAGTTTTGATTTGCCCGTCATTCAGTTTTGCATCTTTGTGCGTCAATGTATATGAGGACAGGGGCATTTGTTTCGTTTCTATTTGTTCTTTGATTGAGTTTAATAATCTTTCCTGCTTCCTGTTTGAGTATGTAGCCCATTCGTTGAAATTCAAATCTTCTTTTGCGTTTTTGATATGATTTTCTACCAATGCTCTTGCAGGCTGTATATAGTCATACCAAACGTAGTTGGTATTGTTGCTATGACAATCGTAGCAAGAGGTTTGAAACATCGCTTTTACTTGAACAGGCATTTTATAGACTTGGGTAAAATCGGTTGTGTAAACCTTCCCTTTATCTACATTAAGGGCAGGTTGGTAAAACTGTATAGCAATAAAAATAAACAGCACTACTGCTAAAATTATCTTTAATACTTTCTTCATTTTATAATTCCTTTTTCACAGAACCGCAGGTAAGCATCTGACTACCGTAGTACGGATTTTTTATTGCTTTAGCCTCGCTAATCCAAACAGCACCTTTACCATCATTGTACATTGGGCAAAAGTCCTGATATAATTTTTGAGTAGTTCCGAACAATGCAATAAGGTCGGAAACATCTTTACTTAGCGATGCTAAATGTTCCCTTTGGTGGGCTATCTTTCCGGCATTGTCGCCAATATGTTCAGCATTTTCTTTTGCATTTTCCGCTATCTCCATATATTGTTTATGCTTATTTGCAGGTATAGCTTTCATATCTACATTTTTAAAGGTGCTAAACAACTGTTTGCCTGCACTGGCTGCTGCTTTATCATTATCTGCAACCAATGCATTTTTTAAAGCCAAATAATCTTTAACAATGGGTGCAATTGAGAAATTTTGCACTACTGCTTTTACTTCCGGTTGGTCAGCCTTTATTGCAGTAGTATCATTTGATACAACGGTGCTTACAGTGTCATTTTGAGTTGATGATGGCACATTTTGAGTTTCAGCTATTGATTTACTATCCTTAGCTTGTTGGTCGCTGTTTTTATTGGAAGACTGGTTGCAGGAAACTGTAATTGTAAGAACTGCTGCTAATGCTATGATTGAGAAAAATATATTTTTCATTTTAATGCTATTTAATGTTGTTAAAGAAATTTTTGTGACTTATTTGTTTTGAAATTCTTTCAGCTTTCGCTTCATAAATTCTATTTCTTTTGCCTGTGTTTCGAGTATGTTTTTTTGTAATTCTATAGTTCGGGGTCGGTAAGTTTTGCCTTTTCGGACATCAATACGGCTGCTGCGTGGTGCGGTATCATTCCTTTTACAAATTCTTTATCGCCCACATTGATTTGCTCCCTAATGCCAAACCAAGAGAAAATGCTAATTGCTAAGGAAAATGTAATGATTGCCCAATTGATTTTTTTGTTTTGATACATTCCTTTCATTATCAATAGCTCAATAATCAACATTGCCGAAACCATCAGTAGGGTCATATATAAATTATTGATGTTCGGGATAAGATTGTTCAATCCGTCAATCATAGCATACATAATGAAATACATTGCTGCGAACATTGCTACAGCCATTACAGCAAACCGTTTGTACATTGCTAAAGACTGTTTAGCGTTATGCCCTTCATTTGCGGTGGGGTGTTGCATATCGTGTTTGTTTTCTGTATTTTCCATAACGATGTAATTTTATTTATTGCTAATTGTTTCCTGAACGCTGCCACAAGTAAGCATTTTAGAGCCGTAATAAGGGTTTTTAACCGCTTCTTCTTTACTCAACCAGTTTGCGCCCTTGCCATTGTTGTACATTGGGCAGTGCTGATAATATACAGGTATTTCTTGTTTTGATACCTTAGCTAATTCGTACATATTTTTTGAAAGCAAAGCGAAAGTTTCTCTTTGTTTTGCAACGTCTTTGGAAGTAGCAATTTTTTCTGTATTAGCTGTTAATTCTTTCATTACTTTCATCCAAACGGTATGCTCTTCGGTAGAAAGTTTTGTCATTTCCACCGCTTTGATGGATT
>JAYRQH010000171.1:0-1788 GCA_041910715.1 Bergeyella sp. | reverse complement strand
TCAAATAAATTCACGATACGAGCTTCAGCCGGACTTTAAAACCATCACAGTTACCTTTAACAAAGGGGAAATGGAGATGACCACGCAACTGCTGAATTTTGATAAACAAGGTAGAATGATTGATCACGTTGAGATTGCGTACGATGAAATTGCTGAATCTGCATTTCGGAAATCCAGTCACATTTCAAAAGATAAAATTGTCCTCACCGACGAAAATTATTTGGTTGATCCAGCTAAAATTCAAGAATTCACCTACAAAATTCTCCCATCGGGAAAAATTAAAAAATAAGCATTTATGAAGATTATTGCGGTTATACCAGCACGATATCAAGCCAGTCGCTTTCCTGGCAAATTAATGCAACTTCTAGGCGATAAAACTGTGATACAAACCACCTACGATAATGTTGTTGAGACGGGACTGTTTGATCAGGTATTTGTTGCTACCGATTCTGAAATTATTTTTAATGAAATTGTGAACGCAGGGGGAAACGCTGTGATGACGGGCGTACATGAGACGGGAAGCGACCGCATTGCAGAAGCGGTTTCCACAATCGATTGCGATATCGTGGTGAATGTGCAGGGCGACGAGCCCTTTTTGAAAAGAGAACCTTTGCACCAATTGATTTCCGTTTTTCATGACGATCATCAGAAAGAAATCTCTTTAGCCTCGCTTAAAATCCGTCTTTCGGATCCTGAAGAAGTGCAAAATCCAAATAATGTGAAAGTAATTACCGATCAGGAAGGTTTTGCCTTATATTTCAGCCGCTCGGTGATTCCTTATGCGAGAGATACGTCTATTGAAACGCCTTATTACAAGCATATCGGAGTATATGCTTTCAGAAAAGAAGCCTTAATTCGTTTTTCAAAATTGACGATGCGCGGCTTGGAAATGGCCGAGAAAATCGAATGCATCCGTTATTTGGAGTACGGTATGAAAATTAAAATGATTGATACCGACTTTGTAGGCGTGGGCATCGATGTTCCTGAAGATTTAGAAAAAGCAAAAGCAATTCTGAAAAATACAAACAGACCATTTTAGAAAATAACTTTCCAAATTACCCGTTTAAAAGAAAAAAGATATATTTGAATCTCAAATTGAACGAATGAAGAACGCATTTTTAGTAGTAGTACTCCTTTTTACACAGTTATTTGTTGCCCAAACTGCAAAAGAAATTATTGACAAAAACATTGAAAAAACAGGTGGATTAACCAATTGGAAGTTACTAAACTCCGTTATACTTACTGGTAACGTAAGTTTGGGAATAAAAGATCAGTATCCTATTAAGATATTTCAGCAACGTCCAAACCTCACCAAGACCGCAATAACGATCAATCGGAAAGAAATGCCTATCGAAGGCTATGATGGCAAAAAAGGATATGCTATGAACTATGCAACCAATAAATTGCAGGAATATGGCGATTATTTACCCGAAAGTTTCGATAATGATTTTATTGATTGGGAAAGTAAAGGTTTTGAAGCGAAATATTTAGGAAAAGAAAAAGTGGGAGAAATCTATTGCCATAAGGTAGAATTAACAAAAAATGTCAACAAAACCATGTATTATTTTGATACAAAAAATTATATGTTGATTAAAGAAGTTAAAAGTGATGAAACGCTAATTTATTCGGATTATAAGCCGGTAGGAAGTCTACGTTTTCCGTTCCGAATTGAGAGTTCCAGCGACAAAAAAGATGGTGATTACGTGATCTTGCTTTCAAAAATTGAAACCAACAGAGCCTTACCTGATTCTACATTTAAATTTTAAATCGAACTAAAATGAAAAAATT
>JAYRQH010000170.1:0-1620 GCA_041910715.1 Bergeyella sp. | reverse complement strand
CTTTAATTGGCAATACGCCCGATGCATACGGTCAAACTTGGCATCTTCCCGTTGATCAATCGCATCCAACCTATAAGGAATTTATTGCTTTAGCATCAAAAATTTATGGTAAGCATTTAAAATATTCGGTGATCCCGAAATGGGTATTTAAAATTGGTGCTTTGTTTAATGAAAAAATGAAAGAACTTCTGGAATTGTTGCCGAGGTATGAGCACGACAATATTTTCGACGACTCAAAATTCAGAAAGCGGTTTCCAGAATTCAAAACAACGTCGTACCAAGACGGCATCGATATCATTAAAAAAGAACAACTTGCCCTTAAAAATAAATAAACTAAATTTACCATGTTAAGGTTAGCAAATCACTCCATGAAGACGCCCACAAAAGTAGCATCCATTAGCGCACTGCATCAGTTTTTAGGTCTTAAAAGTCCTTCCAATCCGCTCATCAGTGTGTTTAATTTTGATGATGTGAAACTGGCGGAGGAAACGATTCTAAGCACGGTGATTACCGATTTCTACGTGATTGCCCTCAAAAAAGATTGCGCCGGTGGAAAATGCAAATACGGACAGAATTATTACGATTTTGATGAAGGAATAATGTACTTCATCGCACCAAATCAGGTGTTGCAGTTTGAAGATGTTGTGCTGAATGCGGTGAAAGGTTTTGTGATGGTGGTGCATCCTGATTTTTTGCAAGGTTATCCATTGGCGACCACGATAAAAGAATATGGTTATTTTTCGTACAATACCAACGAGGCGTTGTTTCTCTCGGAAAAAGAAGAAAAATCAGTTCTGGATATTGTGGAAAATGTGGAAGGTGAAATCAACGCTAATATGGATTCCTTTACACAAGATTTATTGGTTTCGAATATTGATTTGTTGCTGAAATACTGCGATCGTTTTTATAACCGACAATTTTTAACGAGAAAAAAAGTCAATAACGATCTGCTTACCAAATTGGAGTCGCTTCTCGACGATTATTTCAAAAATGATATGTTGCTTCAGGAAGGTATTCCAACGGTGCAGTATATTGCCAGTCAGCTCCATTTGAGTCCGAATTACCTCAGTGATATGCTTCGTGTACAAACGGGACAAACCACGCAGCAGCACGTGCAAAACCGCATTATCGAAAAGGCAAAAGAACTCCTGTCAACAACGAATTTATCTGTTTCTGAGATTGCGTATCAACTGGGATTTGAGCACCCGCAATCGTTTCATCGACTTTTCAAAAAATACATTGCCCAGTCGCCACTCGACTATCGCGCATCTTTTAATTAACAAAAAATTAATTCCCTTTCCAGCAGGGATTTGGTTACCAATTCAGGTTATTTGGTTACTTGAAAGTCTTTTTTTGACACGAAATTTGTACTGTACAAAACGAAATCATCCTTTATGAAAAATATACTCTTAGTGGTTACCAACGTAGGCATGTACGAAAGTGGCAATCTGAAAACAGGTTTGTGGTTAAGCGAACTTACGCATATGTACCATGCCGCGAAAGAAAAAGGTTGGCAAATGACTATCGCCAGTCCGAAAGGTGGCGAGGTCCCTCTCGATCCCGAAAGTTTAAAACCATTGGTTCTGGACAAAATGTCGAAAGAGTATTACGAAAATCCTG
>JAYRQH010000169.1:0-2814 GCA_041910715.1 Bergeyella sp. | reverse complement strand
GTTTCAAAACAGATTTTAAGAACGTTGTTGCTATAGGAAACCTCTCTTCCAGAAAGGGTTTTGATAATTTACTAAAGGTTTTTTCACGTTTAAAAAATGAAAATATTATACTTCATATTTTGGGTGATGGGCGGGATAAAGATATGCTGCACGAAATGAAAAACCTTCTCGGACTGAAACATGTGATTTTCCATGGAAGACAAGAAAATCCGTATCAGTTTCTAAAATTTGCAGATCTCTTTGTTTTATCATCCCGTTATGAAGGTTTTCCCAATGTTTTGCTGGAAGCTGGCGCTTGCGGAACTTATGCCTTAGCCAACAATTGTCCGGGTGGTATCAATGAAATTATTCAGGAAAACATCAACGGTGAAGCCTCGGAAATCGAAAATTATGATGAATTTGCACAAGAGATTTTGAGGATTTTAAAACAGGAACACGATGCGAATGCTATTCGAAATTCTATACTTTCACGATTTTCGAAAGACATCATCATGAAAAAATATGAGGAGGTTTTAGAGAATTTATAGATCAACGGCATGTTTAACAAAATTTTGCGCTATCTCAGTTGGCGTTGCTGTATATTATCTTTAAATTTGTAACGCTTAAAAAGTATTAACATAAAAAATATATAATGTCACAATTTGATGTTACCGTAATCGGTTCTGGTCCTGGAGGATACGTTGCTGCAATTCGTGCGGCGCAATTGGGTTTCAAAACAGCAATTATCGAAAAATATCCTACCATGGGCGGTACCTGCCTTAACGTGGGATGTATTCCGTCGAAAGCATTATTGGATAGCTCTGAGCATTTTGAAAAAGCAAAACATGATTTTGCAGATTATGGAATCATCATCAACGAGCCTCAAGTGGATTTGGCTAAAATGATCGAACGCAAAAACAGCGTGGTAGAACAAACTACAAAAGGAATCAGCTTCCTGATGGATAAAAACAAAATCACTGTTTTTGAAGGCGTTGGAAGTTTCGAATCGGCTACTAAAATCAAAGTGACAAAAAACGATGGTTCTACAGAATCTATTGAATCAAAATACACCATCATCGCAACAGGTTCCAAACCATCTTCTTTACCTTTCATCAACATTGATAAAGAAAGAGTGATTACTTCTACTGAAGCATTAAACCTGAAAGAAGTTCCAAAACATTTATTGGTAATTGGTGGGGGCGTTATCGGATTAGAATTGGGTTCAGTTTATTTGAGATTAGGTTCTCAAGTAACTGTTATCGAATATATGGACAAAATTATTCCAGGAATGGATGGATCTTTGTCAAAAGAACTTCAAAAAGTGTTGAAAAAACAAGGCATGAAGTTCGAACTTTCAACCGCAGTTTCAGGTGTGGAAAGAAATGGCGACAACGTAAAAGTTACTGCTAAAAATAAGAAAGGAGAAGAAGTTGTTTTTGAAGGCGATTATTGTTTAGTTTCTGTTGGTAGAAAACCTTATACAGACGGACTTGGACTAGAAAATGCAGGTGTAGAACTTGACGAAAGAGGACGCGTAAAAGTGAACGATCATCTTCAAACAAATGTTGCGAACATTTACGCAATTGGTGACGTAATTAAAGGAGCAATGTTGGCTCACAAAGCGGAAGAAGAAGGCGTTTTCGTTGCTGAAACTCTGGCTGGTCAAAAACCACACATCAACTATAATTTAATTCCAGGCGTGGTGTATACATGGCCAGAAGTTGCTGGAGTTGGGCAAACAGAAGAGCAATTGAAAGAAGCAGGCGTAGAATACAAAGTAGGTAATTTCCCGATGCGTGCATTAGGAAGAAGCCGTGCTTCTGGCGATACAGACGGTTTCGTGAAGATTATCACCGACGCTAAAACGGACGAAATACTTGGTTTCCACATGATTGGTGCACGAGCGGCCGACCTAGTGGCAGAAGGTGTTGTCGCAATGGAATTCCGTGCTAGTGCTGAAGATTTAACAAGAATGTCTCACGCACACCCAACTTATGCAGAAGCTGTAAAAGAAGCCGCTCTGGATGCGACTGGAAAAAGAGCAATTCATATGTAAGATCGTTCTCACAACATAAATTCAAGAGAAGTCAATTTTGGCTTCTCTTTTTTGTTAAATGGTGTTAATTGTCGATGGGCTTTAAAGTAAATGCATCCCAAATACGTCTTTAACTATACAACAAGTAAATTAAAAATAGTATGAAAAATTCAAATGTAAAAGGTGCCCTTGGAGCGCTTGCAGTAGTAGGAGTAGGTTTGCTAGCAAAAAAAGCAATGGATAAGAAAAAAGCAGTGAAAAGTATCTTGGCGGATTTTGGGATTGAAGAAAAATCACCATTTGGTGTTGCAGATAAAATTCGAGAAATGAACGATGAACAATATCAGGATTTTAAAACAAAAATGAAGTCGGAACTCCAAAGCAAATGCTGTAGTCCCGCTTCTTGCAAATGCTAGAACGTAAAGAGCAATTCCGCATCATTCGATGCGGAATTGCTCATTTTATAAAGTCCACAAATTTTAAATACTGAAATCAGTACCAATTAGACCGAAAATAAAACGCTTTATTTACGTACCTTTGAGGCAGATTATCATTATATGGAATTAGGAAAAATGCAACAACTTCGCATTGCCGAAAAGAGCAATGCCGGTTTTCAACTAGCAGATGAGCAAGGAAATCAGGTTTTTATATCGGATGTTTTCGCAGATAGTTCTTGGCAAGTTGATGATTTTGTGGATGTTTTTATTTATCAAGATGATAATCAGATCAAAGCGACGACAGAGAAGCCTTATGCTCAAGTGGGTGAATATGGCGTAATGTCTTGCGTAGAAGTTTTAGCT
>JAYRQH010000168.1:0-8931 GCA_041910715.1 Bergeyella sp. | reverse complement strand
AAAGATGTGGCTTGTATTATTGATGCAAAACATTTATGTGTAAATTGTCGTGGTATAAAAGATACGGCAAGCTCCACTATTACTGCTGAACTGAGTGGGATTTTTAGAACCAATCCAATCACCCGACAGGAATTTTTGCATTACGTAGGTAGTCACGCAACGATTAATTAAATGCTGTTCTGACAGTTACTAGATCATAATGTCAAATCTATCGAAGGCTCGTGTGATTTTAGTAAAAATGGGAAAAAGAAGAAACGCGGGAATTTATCATTGAAGTCTACTTCAGCATAAGAATCATCATTTAGAAAAAATTATAATGACTAAGTTTAAGAAGATATCGAATACAATTTATATTGCAACGATTATTTGTTGCGAGTGTAGCTTTCGTATTCGCTAATTCATTCCCTTAAATTTTTAAATCATTTTACTCTTTTTATAATGCAACTTACTATATACAATTCCCTTTCGGGAGAAAAAGAAGTTTTCAAACCAATTTTAGAAGGAAACATTGGGATGTATGTTTGTGGTCCCACTGTGTACTCCAATGTACATATGGGTAATGTACGAACATTCATGTCGTTTGATTTCATCTACCGTACCTTGATGCACTTGGGATATAAAGTACGTTATGTGCGCAACATTACCGATGCAGGACACCTTACCGATGATGGCTCTGTAGAAAACGATCGCTTTGTGAAACAATCCCGATTAGAAAAATTGGAACCCATGGAAATCGTTCAAAAGTATACCATCGATTTTCATCAAGTTTTAAAACTCTTCAATAATCTTCCACCGAATATTGAGCCAACAGCTACTGGTCATATAATAGAGCAATTAGAGCTCACAAAACTTTTAATTGATAAAGGATTTGCCTACGAAAGTAACGGATCGGTTTATTTTGATGTTCACGAGTACAACGCACGTGGCGGTAACTACGGCGAATTAAGCAAACGTAATATCGAAGAACTTTTTGCAAACACGCGTGATTTGGACGGACAAGGTGAAAAGAAAAATCCGCAAGACTTTGCATTGTGGAAGAAAGCGTCTCCAGAACATATCATGAAGTGGCCTTCACCTTGGGGCGAAGGATTTCCTGGATGGCATTTGGAATGTACGGCGATGAGTACCAAATACCTTGGCGATCGATTTGATATCCACGGTGGTGGAATGGATCTCAAATTTCCGCATCACGAGTGTGAAATTGCGCAAGGAAAAGCCTGCAATGATACACCGCCTGTTAATTATTGGATGCATGCGAACATGCTGACCATGAACGGGCAAAAAATGAGTAAATCTACGGGTAATACCATACTTCCTATGGAATTGATCACGGGCGATAATACATTTTTTGAGAAAGCTTTTCATCCTTCCGTGGTACGCTTCTTCTTCTTGCAGGCACATTATCGCAGCGTAGTCGATCTTTCTAACGATGCTCTTGTGGCAAGCGAAAAAGGATTTAATCGATTGATGGAAGCTGTAAAGCTACTAGAACATTTGCCAACGTCAGCGCAGTCCACAATAGATATTGAAGATTGGAAAGCAAAAGCCTACCAAGCATTAACCGACGATTTTAATTCACCCATACTAATTGCGCATTTGTTTGAAGCTGTTAAATGGATTTTTGCAATTCAAGATGGGAAAGAACATATATCTGAAAAAGATTTAGCAGAATTTAAATCGCTTATGCACGGGTTTGTGTTTGATGTTCTGGGTTTACAAAATGTGGAAGAGAGCAATCATCAAAAACTGGATCAGACGCTGCAAGTCTTGATTGATTTACGAAACCAAGCTCGAAAAGCAAAGAATTTTGAATTATCCGATCAAATTAGAGATCGGTTGCTTGAAGAAGGAATCGAATTGAAAGATGGACGCGACGGCACTTCGTATCAGATTAGTTAAAGAGGTTTTTTAACCTAATTATATAAACACCCTTGAAATTTTCGAGGGTGTTTTTCCTCATGATGAGTTTTTAAATTTCTGTACGTTTCATTGGAGCGATTTAGCTTTATTTTTTATATAAGAAAAGAGTAATTTATATTATACTTTGAAATCGCTTCTATAAGTTATTGTAAATCAATCTGTAAGCCTAAAATTAAATTTTGTTATTTTTTGTTTGTTATAGGGTTATTTATGAAGTTTTTCGATAAATTGCCACATATAAATTCCCCATATCATGAAGTTATTCTTTAACATCAATTACAATACGCATTTCGGAGAAAATCTCCAATTGCTTATGATGGAAAATAATCAGGCAGTTAAAAGCTACGATTTGCAGTACGAAAATCACGGTTGGTGGACGGCTGAGATTGATTACTTTTCAAAAGCCTTGTCTTACAAATATCAGGTTGTCAATAATCAAGGTGATGTTGTAAATCAAGAACATTCGTTGCATGAGTTATCCTTAGCGCATTCTTATGACGAATTCGAAATCTACGATGTTTGGAATAATAAAAATTATCCAGAAAACTATCTTAATAATAAGATACTAAAAAACAAACTTGGCGATTTTAAACCCGAGAAAGTTGCACTTTTAAAAAAACATACACACCATTTTAGGATCGAAGCACCGTTATATCATCCGAATTGGCGAATCGTTTTGCTGGGCAGTTCTGCCGCTCTTGGCAACTGGGAATATTTGAAGACGGTTCCAATGTATCAAACGGATTACGGCGTTTGGGAAGTTGGTGTGACCATTCCAGATCAGAATTTGATTTACTACAAATACGGTATTATGGATACCACATCGGGTGCCATTATCGACGTAGAATATGGTGATAATCGATGGACGTATCCAAACGATGAAGATGAAATTTTGATGGTTAAAGCCGATCATTTTTTCAAATTCAAATCGTGGGAGCTCTACCATGCTGCCGGGGTAGCGGTGCCCGTTTTCTCATTACGCTCGAAAAATGGTTTTGGTGTAGGCGAATTTCAGGATATGAAAGTGTTAGCCGACTGGTCGCACAAGACCAATTTAGGAATTATGCAGATTCTACCCATTAATGACACTACGGCAAACTATTCGTGGACCGATTCGTATCCGTATGCAGCGATTTCGGTTTACGCTTTGCATCCGCAATATCTATCGCTTGAAAAATTGGATTTTGAAATCCCTAAAGAACTTTCAGATGCGTATCACATCGATAAAAATGAATTAAATAGACTGGAAGTTATTGATTACGAAATGGTTATTTCTTCGAAGTGGAAGTATATCAAAGCGGTGTTTGAGGCCAATAGGACTCAAATACTAAAAGATAAAAATTTTAAAAAATTTCAAAAGGAGCAACAGTCTTGGTTATTGTCGTATTCTGCTTTTTGCGTGCTGCGGGATAAATATAAGACTCCAAATTTCACAAATTGGAAAACGCACAAAAAATATATTGCGGGAAAAGTATCTGCTATTTTTGATCCTAAAAATAAGGATTATCAAGCTGCGATGATGCATTCATGGGTGCAATACCAGTTGCATCTGCAATTGAAAGATGCCATTGATTATGCTCACGGGCTGGGGGTTTCAGTAAAAGGTGATTTGCCGATAGGAATTTATCGCTATTCGGTGGAGGCGTGGACAGAGCCTGAATTATTTGGAATGGATTTCCAAGCAGGCGCACCGCCAGACCAGTTTACCGATTTAGGTCAAAATTGGGGTTTTCCTACCTACAATTGGGAAGCGATGAAAAAAGACGGTTACCAGTGGTGGAAGAATCGTTTTAAAGCTTTGGAACAGTATTTTGATGCGATGCGTATTGATCATATCCTCGGGTTTTTCAGAATTTGGAGGATGCCAATCTCGGCAACACAGGGTATTCTAGGCTATTTTTATCCTGCAATTCCAGTAACAATAGCAGAACTTCAGGAGAAAGGAATCCCATTCAATTACAACCGTTTTTGTACACCGTACATTAATGATGAAATCCTATGGAATCTTTTTGGAGACCAGAATACGTATATTAAAGACCAATTTCTGTCTGAAAATGGAGATGGAACCTACGCATTTAAAGTAGATTTTGATACGCAGAGAAAACTCACAGAATATTTTGAATCGAATCCGCATTGGGCATCCGAAAAATTAATTTCACTCGCGGCGAACGTCTTGTTTCTTATCGAAGATCGCGATGGCGAACAGGTTTATCATCCGCGATTTAATATCAATAAAACAGAATCGTTTCGATTTTTGCCTACGGAGCTTCAAGACAAATTATATGCATTGTATACCGATTATTTTTTCAAACGTCAAGACGCGATGTGGGCAGCGAATGCATTAGAAAAATTGCCGGTAATTCTTAATGCAACCGATATGCTTATCTGTGGAGAAGATTTAGGTCTGGTCCCTGATTGTGTTCCCGCTGTAATGGATGCCTTGGCAATCACAGCGCTCAAAGTGCAACGTATGCCATCGGATAACATTCTTTGGTATGATCCAAAAAATGCGAGTTATATGAATGTTGTTACGGCCTCTTCACACGATAGTTCCACATTAAGACAATGGTGGCAGGAAGATCGGGATCTTTCGGTGAAGTTTTTTAAGGATCAACTGCATCAACATGGTACCGCTCCTTGGAGTTTGGAGCCTCAACTTGCAGCCATTATTATGAAGCAGCATTTATTCAACGACGCAATGTTAGCTATATTTCCGATTCAAGAGTTTTTAGCAACGGAAAGTCATCTAACACATCCAAATCAAGACTTAGAACGTATCAACAATCCAGCGGTATTCCCGCATTACTGGAGGTATCGTATGCATGTTACTATTGAAGATTTACTAACGCAAGATGATTTCAATACCAAAATAGGAAGATGGATAGCCGAGAGTGGTAGATCATAATCCTAATCTGAATATCAGGTTATTAGAGGAAGTTTTATCGTGATGATTTAACTTCCTTTTTCTTTTTACATCTTACTACTAGAATTCAATGTAATTCTTTAAACAATTTTAAACAAATGAAAAAAATATTTTTATTCTTGGCGTTGGGCAGCTTAGCATTTGCTAATGCACAGCACTATCCGAACTCTGGATATCAAGATACGTGGTATGATACCTACGATCAAGGCAACTATTTCTCGGATGATTATTATTATGAATACCCTCAGGATTACTACGATGACGGGTACTACGAAGATATGTATCGCGATTACAGACGCAGTGTTTCTCAAATAAATTGGGATGGTTTCTTTGTACAAATGGGTTTAAATCCGCAACAAATTCGTTTGATTGTTGATCTCAACCGACAGTTTCCGTCGTATAATGTGTGGAACTCGTATTATCGGGTAAATCCAGTACGTTGGTTCTACGATCGTTTTTATGCGCTTGAGCGTATTTTAGGACCGCGCGTTTTTGCGATTTTCCAAAATAGATATTATAATGGATATTCACCAGTAGTGTATTATACCAATCATTGGTCTAATTACTACAGACCTAGGTATCGAGTTCGCCCGATGTACACGCATGTAAATATTAATGTGTATCATATCAACCGAAGAGATTTTCACCAAGCTTCAGCCAATCGTTTTGGATGGAATGAACCAAGAAATTACAATACCAATAATGTGAATGGTTTTCGAGGTTCTAACAATAGAGTAGAAGCTTCGCAACGAAATTCTGTACGGAATGACGATCCTAGAAGAGCTGACCGAAATGATGTCCGTACCGAAAACGCGCGTATACCTTCCAATCGAAATCAAGGAATTTATCAAGGAAATAGTGATCGAGGAGGAAATGTGCGAACGCAGACAGAACGATCGCGACCACAAACATCCGCACCTGAAAGTTCGCAACGAAATTACGGTGAAGTGCAGCGAAATACACGTTCCAATGAAGGGCGTAGTTTGCAACAGCCTTCAAGAAGTCAGCAAGAACGAAGGGTTTCGCCAAATACGCGTAGCGGTGAATCGGGAAATTCGTCTCGAGGTCAGGCACAAGATCGAGCAAACGTGCAGCGTTTTACTCAACGCTAATATAACCTCGTGAACACGTACTAATCCCGACTTTTCCGAGTCGGGATTTTTTTAGAAAAAATTAATTGTTTTTTAACAAAAAATTATGATATAACTATTTAACCTTCAATTGGTTATTGTATCAAAAAGATAGAAAACAGAATTAAAATAGTTGATAATAAAATGAAAAAGTTAGTATTAAGTTTTGCTTTGGTAGGTTTAGGAACTTTCGCCATGGCACAGCAAACTCAGAAAAAAGAAATTACGCCCGAGCAGAAGGCCATGTTTGAACAAAGAAAAGCGGAGCGTTTTGACAAGATGAAAACAGATTTGAAACTTTCAGACGCTCAAGTAAGTCAAATAAAAAATTTGCAAGAAAAGAATAAAGCGCAACGTGAAAAAATGATGGCTGAAAGAAAAGTTCAAATGCAGGAGCATAAGGCAAAGAGAGAGCAAATGCAAGCCGATATGAAGAAAATATTAACTCCTGAGCAGTACGCAAAATGGGAGCAAATGAAGAAGGATAATATGCAGAAAAAGACAACAATGATGCAAAATAGAAAAATGCATAAATCAACGCAGTAAGCCAAGTACAAGCATAGTTCATAATTTTAGTTTTTTTAAAGTGAAGTGGGATTCGTCCCACTTTTTTTTGTACATTCCCTAGTACTAATATGACCATTAAGTATATGACTAGGAAAATTAAATTTTGCTATTTATTCGCTTGTTTACTTGTACTTCAGTTGCCCGTAAAAGCGCAAAAATTAGAGAAGGTAAGCTTGCAAGACTTTACAAGTTTCAACCAAACCAACGAGGCTACCGCACTCATTCTGTACCGTTCCGTAGTGCAGGAAGTGCGTGCTAATGGTAGTTTTGATATTAATACGACGCAACGAGTAAAAATATTCAATGCAGATAAAGCCAAAGATTTAATTTTTCATCAAATACCGCTTCGTAAAGGAAGTTTAGGAAGCGACCGTATTGTACAGTTTCAGGCAACTACATATAATTCAATTGATGATAAAATTTTCGAATCAAAGATTACATCAAAAGATTTGGAAGAAGAAAAGTTTCCATACGGAAGTTTGGTGACCTTTTTTCTCCCGCAGGTGCGTGACGGATCGGTGATTGAATACTCGTATACAATCAACACCATGGAGCCGAACCTCAATGTCGATGTTCAACTGGATTATCCACAAAAGCAATTTGAATACTTTGGCATTGTTCCCGACGGTTGGGTTTTGGATTTCAGTTCGAAAGGCGACTTACTTAATGCGCAAGCAAAAAGAAGTGGAACCACGCGTAATGAAACTAGGATTTCCCTTAAAGATATTCCTGCATTTACTTTAGAGCCCATAGCAATCGGTCAGGAAGGCAGAAGGATGGCTTTTATGCCAATTCTTACTAACGAATTCCAGGCATTTTCAGAAGAAGGAATGTGGAATAATCTTACCGAATTTTTAGCGACATCGAGCGATTTTGGAAAACCTTTAAAGCGAAGCAAAATGCTAGAAAATGTACTTCCAGAATCAATTATCAACGAAAAAGATGCGTATTTGAAAGCACAGAAAATTTTGGCATTTACCCAACAGAATTTTCGCTTTAATGGTAAAGAAGGCATTTTTACAGAAGCGGGTATCCCGAATTTGTTAAAGACGCGTCTAGGTAATTCTGCCGAGATCAATCTATTACTAACAATGCTTTTTCGGAAAGCAGGCCTGAAGGCGCATCCGGTGTTAGTTCCTGATATTTCGGATGAAATTGTTACCAGTTGGCCAAGTATTGATAATCTTCAGCATGTTATTTCTGCCGTTGAAATAAGTGGAAAATATCATTTTTATGATGCATCAAATCCGATTTTAAAGGTCAACGAGCTTCCTGAGATGTATTTTAGTAGAATTGGATTACTGATAGATGATCGAAAACCCGTTTTTATCCGAATCGATTACCCAAACAAAAGTATCCAATCTACTTCTATCCAAGCGAAAATATCCAAAACAGGACAGCTAACAGGAACGTTTAAGGAAGAAAAAACCAATATTTTAGCCACCTTTGCAGATGATTATTACTTTAAAAATAAGTACGATTTTTTTAAAGACTATGTTAGCAAATTTCCAGTGCATATCAACGAACCCAACGTTCAGAAAACACCCAATTCCTTTATCTACACGTTTAATTTTGATGAAAAATATGTCAATGTAGGCAAGAATGGTGAGTTGCGGATAAATCCGCTTCTTTTCCTTGTCGAGGATTATTTTAACTACTCGCAACAAAAAGGAATGCGTCAAAGTCCAGTACGTTTTCAAAGTGCACAGGATATCATAAAAGAAGTACGAATAGAATTTCCGTCAAACTATCGTATTCAAAATCTGCCAAAACCTTTTCGAGTGCGAACTTCGGATTCTGAAGTCATCTATTTATACGATATAACAGCTAAAGCAAATATTCTTGAAGCCAAAGTAAAACTTGAAATCACGAAGCAAACGTATCCTAAGGAATTCTACTCTTTTTTAAAAGAAGTTTTGGATAATGCAAGTAAAGCAGAAGATTTGATGGTGGTTGCAGAAGCGCTATAATTTTTGTAAATTTCTGTTGCTTATTTAGAAGTAAAAATAGTATTTTTAACAAAATTTTAAGATTATGATCAGTGAAAAAATTTCATCATTAATTAACGAACAGATTGCAAAAGAACAGTATGCCGCACAGTATTACCTGTCGATGTCCGCTTGGTTTTATGCACAGGACTTAGATGGAATTGCCAACTATTTTCGAGTTCAAAGTAAAGAAGAATTGATGCATGCCGATAAAATGTTTGATTTCCTAACCGATGTCGGTGCTAATATCGTGATTGGCGAAGTACAGAAACCACCGCATGAGTTTGCGGATGCATTAGATATTTTTGATAAAGCATTGGCACATGAAAAAATTGTGACCAAATCCATTTTTAATATTGTAAAAGCGGCAAACGATGAAGGTGACTTCGCAACGACCTCGTTT
>JAYRQH010000167.1:0-3085 GCA_041910715.1 Bergeyella sp. | reverse complement strand
CCTTTTCGCTCTTCAATTGTAGGAATAATCGTGAAATTATTCATAGCTGCAAGATTCTTCTTTGTTTGATCTAGGTTACGCTGGTCATATAAATCTCCTGTCTTCAAAATCACAGGTCGCCATAAAGCGGGTACCTTATACCGCTCATCCGACCGTTCGAATGTAATTCCGCGCAGAGAATCCCTTTTGGTAGCATCATCGGTATCGTCACGAACAATTAAATGGATTTTTCCAATCGTTGTTTTCTTATACGGCGATCCAAGAGAATCTTTTTGAATATCAATCGTTAAAGGCACATTCTTACGGTCTTTTAAAGTGTCTGCAGTAAAAAATATGTCTTGATTGGTATTGTTAAATTTGTAATAGCCTTCTTGTCGCATCAAATCGTTCAAACGCTTAACCTCGTCTTCTAATTTGGTTTGATCTAAGACTTCACCAGAGCGAACAATCGACTTTGCGATATTCTTTTCGTAAATACGTTTAATCTCCGGATCCGAGATATTGTAATAGTAATCCTTAATAAAAGTTGGCTGCCTATGAATGATTTTATACTCGACTTCTGCTTTCTTACTTGCAGAATCCAGTTTTTCATTAAAATTGACTTGTGCATCCCAATATCCTCGAAACACCAGTCGTTTCCTAATATTATCAGCACTCGATTCGGTTTTTCCATGATCTAAAATAACCGGTGGCGTACCAAAATTATGTAAAATACGATCTTTAAATAACGACTGACCAACCAACTCAGGTTTCCCGTTTTTGATGTATAAAGAATCTCTAAGTTCCTGATCTCTCATTTCCGAAGGATAGGTCATGTACTCGGTGAGAATGGTGTCGTATTTTGGGTTGGCTGCATTGTAAAACCACAAACTTATCGGCAGTATAAAAAGTTGTTTTTTATTTGGCTTTTGCAAAACATAATCAGGAAGCTCGTCCGAATGGGCTTTGTGATCTTCGTAGGTGTACGAATTTTTAGTGAGTAAAAATTGTCCGTCTGGTACCTTCCTTGTGGTACTACAACCAACAAGAACAACAAGAGATGTTGCAGAGGAGAAAAATATATGATATTTTTGAAGATATTTTTTGATATGCTTACTGCCCATAAAATCAAGATTTTTCAATCGCTGGATAAAAAAAAGTTTAGACAAAAATACAATTTGTTTTTGGTTGAGGGGAACAAAACCATCAACGAACTTAGATCTTCTACCATTAAAGTGCAAGAAATATTTTCTGTTGAACCAGAAAACCTAAATTTTCCAGATGTTCCTGTTCATAAAATTACGGAACGTGACTTAAAAAAAATCAGTTTTCTACAAAATCCTAAAGATTCTGTTGCAGTTTGCGAGATTCTGAACACAACGATACAAGATTCAGATTTTAATATTGTATTGGACGGAATTCAAGATCCTGGAAATTTCGGAACCATCATTCGAATGGCCGATTGGTTTGGTATTGAGCAGATGATATGCAGCGAAGACACGGTAGACCTCTACAATCCCAAAGTTATACAAGCCAGCATGGGATCATTTACGCGTGTGAACGTGATTTACAATGATCTCGAAGACTTTTTAAAAACTTCGTTAAATGTGAATTTGGGAGCAGATATGGTTGGCGAAAATATGTACACCATGAATTTTCCAAAGAAAATCAACCTAATTATGGGAAACGAAGGTAACGGCATCAGAGAAACTACAGAAACATTACTTCAAAAAAAAATCTCCATACCTCGTTTCGGAAAAACGCAAAGTACAGAGAGTCTTAATGTGTCTATTGCAACATCGATCTTATTGAGCGAAATATTTTCTAGAAAAATCAAATAAGCTGCTCTAAGCTTGACGCTGTTTTATTTTTCTGATATTCTTCCAGCTTCTCGCGTGCATAACGCAAGGCGATCGGAGCCAGATATATCAAAGCGAGTCCAACGGCCTTTCTTTTCCAGCTCGACTTGGTTAGGCTTTTTTGTGCATAACGCGCTACGAAAGTGACGGCTCCAAGTTTCAGCGCATTCTGAATCAAATCTTGCCCCGAATTGCTGCTTGCCATCTGAACCATCGAATTTTTATTAATTTTTGTTTTTATTTGATTTGATATTCCTCGTACAATGGGCGATGCATCAAGCTCAATGCTCGAACTGCCATCTGGTTCTTCCACTTCTTTCAGAAATTGATCGGTATATCCATGCGTGGCAGCACTTAAAGATTCCTTTGGATTTTTAAACGTGATTAGATTCTCCAAATCTTTCACTTCGGCTTTTAGCAATTCCTTTTTTCTCCTTAATTCGTCTAAGTTTTTGTAGTGATAAAACATGGTTAATCATTTAAAAATTTAATAAACATATTGGCAGCATAGTTTTGCATGGCTTTTCGTCTCATAATGACAACGAGGAAAAAGAGCAAACATACACCCGACATTATTAATAGTCCGTACGCATAATTGCCTAATAAATAGCCAATCCAAAGACCAAGTCCCAAAATTAGGAAAACGATAAAGAATACCAAAAAAGTAAGCGCTATCACAAGAAAATAAAGAAGTCCCGAAACCATTGCGGATTTTTCGGTAGCTTCCATTTTGAGTAAATCGACTTTTTTCTCTGCAAAATCCTTGAGAATTTCTATCATATTTTTAGTTTTTATGCAAAAAAAGGAAACTTGGGTAAGTTTCCTTTTTTAGTATTGTTTTTGGAAACGGAGTTTACTTTAGTCCGTCTAGTTCTGTTTCGATTTCTTCAGATACGTCTGCAACAGTTTTTGCTGCTTTATCTTTGTATTTATCGTATCCTTCTTTTACTGAAGAAGCAACTTTTTCAGAAGTTTCTTTGAACTGTGTTGAAAAAGAATCGTATTGATCCTTAACCTTTTCAGTAACGTTATTGTACTGATCTTTTACTTTCTCAGCAGTTTTGTGATACTGGTCGGCAGCTTGATCTTTAAGGTCATTCGCCTTAGTTTTGATTTTCTTTCTAGTCTCCTTACCCTCTTCTGGAGCGTAAAGCATTCCTAAAACAACTCCCGCAGCTGCTCCTGCTAATAATCCCGCTAGTACACTTGCTGTATTATTTCCTTTTTTTGACATGATAGTTTATTTT
>JAYRQH010000166.1:0-6432 GCA_041910715.1 Bergeyella sp. | reverse complement strand
TTTTTAATTGCATTGCCCAAAACTGCCAGGCCACTTATGAAACCTAGAGAGGCAATTGCCGCTATGATTACATTTTTGTTCATTTGTGTTTTCGGAATCTCCGATAATTTTCATCACCATCATATATACAATCTACATACCAAGATGTTAGGAAAATTTTAACATTTTAACCAAATGCTTATAAACACGTGTATATCAAAAGAATACAATTAATTCATCTTATTTTGAAATACTTTTTGTCGACTGAAAAAATTTTTCCAGATCTTGATCAGCTTTGGTGACAAACCGCATTAAATCATGCGACGAAAGAACTCCGTATTTTAGAATATATTTGCGTTCATACCCGATTAAAACAAAATTAATAAAGGGGTCAATTTGCGTTGGCTTGAGGTTGAGTTGTGTTAAAAAATATTCCTTTGTTAGTGCTTCCACAAGCGCTTGCGCTAGCATAAGTTCATCCCATTTATAAGCACCTTCACCATTATTAAAACCCTCACCCGAAGGCTGAACAAACTGATCTGGAGTTCTTGCGGTGACACTTGGGTGGGATTTTTTGATGATGTATTTACCCAAATCAATTTTTACAGCTGACACTTCTTTTGAATCGCCAAAATGTTCACTATCTCTTTTGATGTTTCCTGTAAGTTTGTATCCAATCGTAACCTCTTCAATGGGCGTATAGTACGGCTTAAGTATAAAAGTTGTCTCCTGAATTAGATAAGATTGCTGTACTTGAATGTCTAATCGCTCGTACCCCTTTCTAACGAACCGAACATCATCATCTGCTTGCCCTTCAATTGAAAATGAGCCATTGCTGGATGTTTTCGTCTCACTATTTCGAGTTATATTATATACCTCAACTCCATTTAAAGAATCACCATCTTCGGAAAGAACCCTCCCTTTTACAACTGTTTGACCATAATATGAACTCAGACCAAATAGAAACGTACTTAATCTAAGGATTTGCGTTCGCATCTTTTTTGTCAATCTTTTTATAGTCGTTTGCAGCCAACTTCATCATGCCGATGATAGCGTTGGCGTTGAAATTATTGTGAAATTTTTTAGCTAATGAAAAGCGTTTGTCGGCATACGCAATGAGACGGTCCAAATCGTAGTCGCGATATCCCAGCGTAGCAAAATATTCTACATCAATAACAGATTTTATTTTAACATAGAAATTTTGGCGATCGGTATAATCAATTCCTTTTGGTTGTTCTTTACTAGCTTTACTTATTAGAGAAACCAATGCCCCAATGGCCTTTCCAATATCCATTTGTCCAGCACTGTAATCGGGTGCACGAAATGCAGAAGGAGTTTTATTGCTAGGAAGCACTTCTTTTGGAGGTGTTCGCATATATGAATTGAGGTTGGAATTTAAGTTGGAAACCTGCCGATCGTACCGTGTCTCCAATTTAGCAATATCCTTACGAAGATTTCCCGTTGGTTTAAAACCAATTTCAAGTTCAGGAATAAGTCGCTCCATCGGTTTCAGATACAATTTCAATGGCCCGGAATATAAATCAGAAGTCACTGTGATTTCCTTTCGTTCGTATCCTCCACGCACGAAACGCAACTCATCTCCCTCCCATGCTTCAATGAGAAAATAACCCTCTGCATTAGTTCCTGTTTTTTCATCCGTTCGTAAATTAATCACCAAAGTTCCGCCTAAGGCGACCTCGCTATCGGACAGAACGGTACCAATGATGACTTTCTTTTGCGAAAAAAGTGCACTAAAACATCCTAAAAGGGCAATCAGTAAAAGTTTCTTCATACAACATATTTGCATCTAAATTTAGAGCTATTTCCTAGCGGAAATTCGATTGGTATTTGCATGAAATGAACTTTAACGAAGATTAACAGCATTTATAATAAATTTAGAAACAAGCAGTTGCGTTGGTGTTAATTTCCCATTAAAATGACAAAATGCAGTAAAGAAGATACGCGACTCCAAAATAAAAGTTGTATTTTTAGGAAACAATTAAAATTTACGATTATGATTTCTATTATATTGCCTATCGATTTCGGCGAGTCTACCGACAAACTGGTGGAAGGAGCCGTGAAATTTGCCAAGGAAGTGCAAGGAAAAATTTGTATGATTCATGTAGCGCCTTCGGATATTGGTTTTGCTATTGGGGATATGGGATTTCAGTATTTTCCGGAAGTGGAACAAAACGAAATTAGAGAAGAACTAATTCGCCTGAATACCATTGAACAGCGCATTATCGCTCAAGGAGTTGATTGTGAACACCTGTTGAAGCAAGGTATTGCAAAAGATTTGATCTTGGAATATGCCAAGGAAAAACACGCAAGCTACATTGTAATGGGCTCGCATGGCAGAAGTGGTATGTATGATGTTTTTGTTGGCAGTTTAACCAAATCGCTTACCAAATCGTCGCCAATACCGGTTCTTGTTGTACCGATACACGAAGCTACTTATGAAGACTAGCCGTATTTTCAAAATAAAAAAACCGTTCAAAAAATGAACGGTTTTTTTTATGGTTTTATATCAATTAATTAACCTTAGTCTTTTTTGTAGATTTTGGGATCGTAATAGGGGTACTTTCCTGCCGTTGGTGAGTAGTATTCTTTGTCCTCATCACCACCAAGATCCTTTACCAATACATAACACCAGTAAATAAATAAAATTGAAGCAACAATAAACAGAATCCAGTTCAATACGTTTCCGAAGATTTCGAAAAATTGGAACGACCATTTAAAAACTCCACCTAAGAATAACCAGAAAGCTGTCATTATTTTCTTTTTTAAATTAACTTTGCACAAATTTAATAAAAATGTTCAAATTACTTTCAAAGGAAAGCAATATTTTTTCGATACCGGTTTATCTTGTTTTTTTGCTTGCGATTGTAATCACATTTAACGTTCTGGATTTCAATACAATAAATGGAATTTCCGCTATCGTAACCTTTGCCGGAATAGCTTTAGGATATTTTTTGTTCAATAAAATTAATTTGAACTATCAGACCCACGCGCCTCTCTTCATATACACTTTTTTTATCTTTGCGCTCTATCCTGGTAGTTTGGATATCGGAATTGCCATTTCGCTTTTTACAAACTCTTTTATCATCCTACTTCTTACCAATATTGAAGACCAAATCACTAAAAACCAATACGTTCTCATTGGCTCATTGCTGGCCATTAACTTCATTTTTTTGCCAACAACCTGGCCATTGATTATTTTTGTGATTGTACACTTGATATCAACGTCCGACCGCATCTCTCTCAATTTGTTCCGACTTTTCTTCGGGATGTTTCTTATAGGAATCAGCTACTTAAGTATTGCATTTTTCTTAGGTTATAATACCTGGAATGGCACCTATTTTCCCTTTGGAAAGTTTGTACCAACAAGGGATTTTTATCCGCTTTACTTTTTAGCGCCTGTGGTCGTTTTAATTATCTATGCCATTTGGCAACATTTTAAACATTTCAACGAAAAATCGCCAAGCAGCAAATACAAATACTCATTTATTTTGGTTTTTTCATTAGCCCAGTTGGTAACCATCTTTTTGTATATGGGTGTGGAACATGAATATCTTTTGCTACTATCTTTTCCAGTGAGTGTCATTATAAGTAGAGCCATTGCCTATATGCCGAAATATTGGATGCGCGAAGTATCGCTGTGGGTGATTATTATTTCTTTGCTTTTGTTTAAAGCAGGAACATACCTTAATTTTTTTTAGAACATGATACAAATAGACGATAAATTGATTTCAGAAGACCTTTTCGAAGAAGAGTTTGTCTGTAATTTGAGTAAATGCAAAGGCGCTTGTTGCGTAGAAGGTGACATTGGTGCCCCTCTTGAAAAAGAAGAAGCCGATATTCTTGATGCCATATACCCCAAAATTAAACCGTATTTAACCGCGGATGGCATTGCGGCAATCGAAGAAAAAGGAACATGGGAAATTGACCCTAGCGACGGAGATTATGTAACACCAATGGTGGGAACGCGTGACTGCGTCTATGTAACCTTCGATGATCATGGAATTACCAAATGCGGTATTGAAAAAGCGTACGAAGATGGTGCAATTGATTGGCAGAAACCCATTTCGTGTCATCTCTACCCGATTCGCGTTCAACAATATTCTTCGTTTGAAGCGCTAAACTACCACGAATGGCATATTTGCAATGATGCTTGTGCTTTGGGAAAAGAATTGCAGGTTCCTGTATACAAGTTTTTAAAAACACCTTTAATACGAAAATATGGTGAAGCATTTTATCAAACATTGAGCGAAGCAGCAGATCAGTGGAAGATTGAATTTGGAAAATAAAACGATTGATATTATTGAAAATTGCTTTCAGCCATCCATTAATCAAAATAAAAAAACCGCTTCATTGAGAAGCGGTTTTTTGTTTATCCTACCTTGGATTATTTTTTAAGTTCTTCTAAGAATTCGTCGTGAGAAATTTTTGTTTCTTTCTTCGTCGCTTTTTCCAAGATCACATCTTTTAATTTAGCCATTGCTACTTCAGAAGAAATTTGTCTTACTTGCTCTTGGTCTTTCAACATTTCCACTGCATATTTTTCAACTTCTTCATCTGATAAATGATGGATACCGTAGATTGCTAATTGGTTTTTAACTAACTGAACCGCTTGTGCTAATACATCAGTATAATCAATCTTAACATCGTTGTCATTCATCAATTTACCTTCGATAATTTGGAATTTCAATTGATTTTTCTCTGCTTCTAAAATTTCTTTCGCTTGCTCTTCCGATTGGATATTTTGGTTTGAGAACAACAACCATTTTACTAAGAAATTTTCTGGCAACTTCACCTCTTCTTTCTCAGTAATTTGCTCCAACACTTTATTTACGAAGTGTACATCTGCATTTTGTTGGAAATACTCATCCAGTTCTCCTTTTACTTTTTCTTTTAACTCGTCTTCAGTACTGATGTTTCCTTCACCATATACTTTATCGAAAAGATCTTGATTAAGTTCGTGCAGTTTAAGATCGTAGATATCTTTTACCGTTACTTCCACTTCGTTGTGGTGTAAATGTTCTGCTTCAGCCTTAGAGAAACCTAATTGTTTAGCCAATTCTTCGTTTCCTTGAAGATCTTCTTTAGAAACTTTTACTGAACCGTCTTTTTTCAATTTTTTCACCAAATCGTACGCTTCTTTTTGATCTTTCGAAACGGTAACATTTTTCGGAGCGTGATTGTGTTCACCTTCTGCATCATCTTCTACCACTTGAGAAACTGCTAAAGCAACATATGAATCTTTTCCGATTTTGTCTTGCTCTTGTCTTTCTGCAAATCTTTTTTGCATATTCTCAATCGACTGGTTGATTTCTTTGTCTGATGCCTCAACTTTGAAATGTGAAGCTTCGTATTTTGACAAATCAATAGAGAAGTTAGGCTCGTATCCTACTTCAAAAGCAACTGAAAGTTGATCTGCATTATGATTAAAATCGTCAACTGGCTGTGGAACTGGTTGTCCTACCAATCTTAATTTATTTTCGTTTACGTAATTGTTAAGCCCTTCCGAAACTTGTTTGTTGATTTCTTCGAAAGCTATTCCTGCTTCATATTGTCTTCTTACCATGCTCAAAGGCACTTTTCCTTTTCTGAATCCAGGAACTTGTGCGTTTTTCGCATAATTCAAAAGTTGTTTTTCTACTTTGTCTTTGTAGTCCGACTTATCTAAAGTTACTGTAAGTAGAGCACTTACATCATCATGGTTTTGCGCTGTAACGTTCATTAATTGAAAATTTTAGGTTGCAAAAATAACAAATTTAATTGAAATTAACACCTATTATCATTCTTAAAAACCGTTAAATAAAAAAGCCTCCAGAGGAAATGCCAATGGAGACTTTAGTATGTGATTTTGTTTTTATTTTTTCACCCAGTTTATTAGCGCATTAACATCCGATTCGCCACCATTGGTCTTGCCTTGTTGATTGGTTGCTGATGGGAAATTTTGCTCCACTGACGTAGGCATATGCACGAGTTTGATACCCACTTTCCCGGCTGTGTCCCCTGCGATAAATTTCCATTCCGTTTGCATACCAACAAGTTTACCGTCAGCTCTTTTTTCTTGTGCATTGGTACGTGTTACTTGCACATCAGCATTTGCAAACTCATAGGTTACGAAATGTTCTTCTTTTTCTTCAAGAATTTCTTCGTTCACTGAGTGATAATGATCATCATGCTTTACTTGAAAATCAAGGGAAACGGCATAAACACCTCCCGTTTTGAATTCGATAGACTTGTCCGAGATTCCACCAATATATTGGATCGTTTGCTTGTCGGCTGCATCATTTTTGTTAATTAAAGTCACCACCACTTTTTCGATTTCTTCGTGCTCATGAATATCCTCCGGAATATCGTCGTTATTTCTACAAGAAAAAATTGTAAATGCTGCGAATAATACTAATGATATATTAAATAAGTTTTTCATTTTTTTTTAAATTT
>JAYRQH010000165.1:0-3641 GCA_041910715.1 Bergeyella sp. | reverse complement strand
TTACGTGATGAAATCATTGCAACCATGCAACAACGACCTTCACTAAAGGAACGTGCCTCAACAACAGAACGAATCACTAATAAGATTATCAACTTTGTGGAAACGTTTATTAGTGGTTTTGCTGGTTAATAATCTAGCCGCAACTAAAGGTTGCAACCTTTAGTTGCAACCAAAATCATATAAATGATACGTGAAAGTACGTGAATGGAACGTGAACAGGTTTCACGTGGTACGTGAATGGAACGTGACGTGGAACGTGAAAACAAATCACGTGGAACGTGAACGGAACGTGAATGGAACGTGAAATAAATCACGTGGTACGTGAATGGTACGTGACGTGGAACGTGAAATATTTTAAAAAATAGCTTACTAATCTAAATTTCAAAAAACATTTTCAATTCCCTTTTTTATTAAAAATAAAGCTGTATTTTTGGTCTTATAACCGTAAACACTACAGTAAACGATTTTGTAAAAAAACGCCTATTTTTCGGGTAAAAAATAAATATTGGGGCAATTCATAACCCTGAGGTCACGGGTTCAACTCCCGTCTTCGCTACAAATCAAAACCCTAAACGCTTAATTTTAAAGAGTTTAGGGTTTTTTGTTCACGGGATTTTCACGAACCCTTATTCCAACCCTTCTCTTTTAATCTTATTTAATCTTCTTAAACTAAATAGCTTATAAATCAAACTTTTTAGACGCCATTGGTAAAAATAACAAAACTTACTGAATTAGTTATTTTTTTAAAATGCATGATGATTAATGGGTTATTTATAATAAATTTATGCTTCGAAGCAAGATAATAAAAATGCTTGAATTTATTGTACTTAAACTATTTTAGACCAAATAGTGAATTATAAATAGATATGGAGAAATATGAAATACCAATCACAAAACGTAACCGATTATCCAAATAATAATACCATTTTCATAGTTTGGAAGTTTAAAGAAGGAGCTAATATAAAACCTGCATTTGAAAGACTTTGTTCGCTAATAGACAATTTAAACAATTCGTTTACCATTCGATTAGGAGAAGGACGTAGCAGTTGTGTAATGGGAGTTGGTCATGATGCTTGGATTAAATTAGGATTACCAACACCCATGCCTAAGGAGTTGCAGAATTTTCAACCTATTGAAGGAGCTAAACATACTGCAGTATCTACTTCAGGCGATTTACACTTTCATTTAAGAGCTACCAATATGGCGATTTGTTTTGACATGGCTACTGCCATCACTAATGTTTTGAACACAGTGGCAGAATGTTTAGAAGAAGTACACGGGTTTAGATATTGGGATGGTCGTTCTATCATTGGTTTTGTTGATGGCACGGAAAATCCTGTTGGAGATGAAAGACAGTTTTTTGCTGTGGTTGGGGATGAAGATCCTGATTATAAAGGAGGCAGTTACTTGTTTGTACAAAAATACATTCACAATATGAAAGCGTGGGAAGGTCTAAGTACTGAAGCCCAAGAAAAAGTGATCGGAAGATATAAGATGAATGATATTGAAATGTCTGATGAAGTGAAACCAGCCAACTCACATAGTGCCCTTACGGCTATAACAGATGAAAATGGCAATGATTTAAAAATTGTGAGGGATAACATGCCTTTTGGTAATCCATCAAAAGGGGAAGTTGGAACCTACTTTATTTCTTACGCCAATACCTTCAGTACAACAAGGAAAATGTTGGAAAATATGTTCATTGGAAATCCACCGGGAAATTATGACCGAATATTGGATTTCAGCACAGCACAAACCGGAACATTATTTTTTGTACCAACGCTTAATTTATTAGGTCAGTATTCAGCTGACCCTGAATCATAAAACATAATTAAAAAGAGTACCAATTGTAATTCTTAAAAAATGGATAATATTGATTACTATAAAATTTTAGGTTTAACAAAGAATGCAACTGCCGATGAAATTAAAAAAGCCTATCGGAAGTTAGCGAGGCAGCATCATCCTGATTTGAATCCGAATAATCCGGAAGCGGTAAAATTATTCCAAAAGATTAATGAGGCCAATGAAGTGTTGAGTGATCCTGAAAACAGGAAAAAATACGACCAGTATGGGAAAGACTGGCAGCATGCCGAGCAGTTTGAGGAAGCACGTAAGCAACAACAAGCCTCAGGAGGTCATTCCGGAGGGAATCCATTCGGAGGTGGCCAGCACTATTCGTATGGCGGAGAAGATGCTGATTATTCCGATTTTTTCTCTTCCATGTTTGGTAATCGTGGTGGTGGCAGGCAAACTAAATTTAAAGGACAGGACTTTCGTGCTACCATGCAACTAAATCTTTCAGATGTTTATGAAACCCATAAACAGACCTTTTCTGTCAATGGGAAAAGTATACGGATTACGGTACCGGCAGGGATTGAAAATGGTCAGGAAATAAAAATTGCAGGTTATGGATCGCCAGGAGCCAATGGAGGGCCTAATGGAGACTTAAACATAACATTTGAAATAAAAAACAATACCTCCTTTGTGCGAAAGGGTAATGACTTATACACGGATATTCCATTAAATATATACAAAGCGATTTTGGGAGGAGAAGAAACGATTGATACTTTATCAGGCAAAGTGAAGATGAAAGTAGCTCCAGAAACGCAAAGCGGAACCAAAGTGCGTTTAAAAGGTAAAGGGTTTCCAGTGTATAAAAAAGAAGGAGAATTTGGTGATTTGTATGTTACGTACCAAGTGCAAATCCCTACAAATCTATCGGCGAAAGAAAAAGAATTATTTGAGCAACTTTCAAAAGAACGTTAAATAAAACAGTTATGGAAAAAATAAAAAAAATATCTGTTGAAGAATATTGTATTCACTATAGTATAGAAACATCGTTCGTACAGCAATTAGATGAACATGGATTAATTAATTTAATCTATTCGGATAAGAAAGCGTTTATTTCTTATGAAGAATTACCAGATATTGAAAAGTATATGCGTCTATATTACGATCTTGAAATTAATATGGCAGGTATTGATACCATTAGACATTTGCTTAACCGAATGCAGTCCCTTCAACAGGAAATGAAAAGATTACAAGGTGAATTAGGGAGAGAATAAAAAGCTATATTTATGAGTATTGAAAAAACTATAGAAGAAAATATACATCACTTTTTATTAGGATTAAAGACTGAAGGTAAAGGAGATAAAGAAGTAGTTTTAATTATACAGAAATATGTAAAAGAAGGTGAAATCACCCACGAAGAAGAACATATCCTTAAAACACAATTATTCGATTCGCTTAAAATGGTAGGCATCGGTGTTCCTTTTTTATTGATACCAGGAGCTTCCATCTTAATGCCGATATTGATAAAAGTAGCTCAAAATCACAACATCGAATTGATGCCTTCGGCTTTTATCAATAAACAAAACCCAAATACTAATGAATTATGATTGACTACCTAAAGAAAATATTGGAAGATTGGGAACACTCTCTATTGGATTTTCTTCCTAAGATTGTTTTAGCTGTTGCAGTTTTTTTTCTATTTTTTATTCTCGCAAGAATTGTTAAAAAAATAAGCTTTCAGTTTTACTCCAAAATACCCAAGTCAAATCCTGATATTGCTAAAATAATTGCTGCAACATTTTATTTTTTCTTTTTACTCTCGGGAGTATTTATTTCATTTGAAATTCTTG
>JAYRQH010000164.1:0-6410 GCA_041910715.1 Bergeyella sp. | reverse complement strand
GATATACCACTAATTTTTTAGATGACTCAATTTCCGATGTACCCATCGTTGAGTAACACGTCCATGAAAGATCATCAATCGTTACACGTCCTGCTGCATTCGAAATCTCTAAAGTGAAGTTTCCATCAACATTTATATCTAGTAAAGATTGTGTTGTTGTCGTTTTTTGGTACTTAATTACTCCTTTCGTAATACCATTAACTTTTACAGTAAGGTCGCCGTTAGAATCAGAAAAAGGCAATGTTGAGGTTAGTGTTAAGCTACCGATACCGCCACTTATCGTTGAAGAAGACAATTTGCCTGCATTGATATTTATTGCTTTTCCATTGATGGATTGGTCTGTTCGTGCATTAGTCGCTGTCCAAGTGATGTTGTTGTTGGTCCATGTACGAGTCGCATAGTTGGATTGTTTTCCAGGAATATTCTCGAAGTTTTCTGTTCCACAAGAAGTTTCTACGGGTGTTCCAGCTTGCGTTGTCGCTGATATGGTGTTACTTGCAGCAGATTGGTTTCCTTTTGCATCTTTAGCAATGATGTAAATTGTATACGTTGTATTTGGCGTTAATCCAGTAACTGTTGCAGAATTGGTTGTAGAATTGGCTTTGTATATACCATTCACATAAATATCATACGATGTTACCGCGATATTGTCTGTAGAAGCCGTCCAAGTTAATGCAATAGACGATGTTGTCGTGCTTGGGCTTGTGAGATTGCTAGGCGTTGTAGGCGCTTCTGTATCAGATGTACCACCTCCCGAGAATGTATCAGGCCATGTATTTTCGGCGTTGTCGCCATTCCAAATTAACGTTGCTAAATAGGGATTGTCAATAAATGGATTTCTGTTTTTCTGAACATTAAAAAAATGCTCGTTACGTTGTTTTTCAAAGTCAGAAACAGGATCTTCAATATTCCATTTCAAAAAGATGTCTGGGAAATCAGGAGCGTATGTATACGAGCCTAAAGCCACTCTTTTGGGATCGCAACGATCTTTATAACGTACATACATATACATCATAATTCGTGCAACATCGCCCTTCCATTCGTCGCCAGGATACCAACCGCCACTCGTCGCGTATGCCGCTGCTCCAGATCCATCGGCAAACGGAAGATTTCCTCTGTTGCTATTCTTGTTAATGTCTGCAGGACGTAAGTGATGGCCATCAGAACCTGGTCCTGAAGTTCCCAACTCAGGTACTCCTTTCGAATTGGGATATACGTGCTCACGATTCCAATCTCCTGGGCCATACGCTCTGCTTCTTTGGTCAATCCCAGAGGTTTGGGTGTAACCGTAGATGAGCAAAATATTTCCTGGGATGGCAGGGTCAGCGTCAGAATAGCGGTACTCGTCTTTTAATTGCGAATACGAAATTTGATTGGTATGGGTATTCGTAATTAAGGTTGCTAATTGATTTTTTAGCGTGTTGCCTCTAGTCGTAAAATCAATGCTGTTGTAATAACTTGAAGCAGATTGCGCTATAGCAAGTGCGGAAGTTATCAGCGCAATAAAAAATAGTTTTAGCTTCATAAAATATTTATTTTTAGTTGTTTATATAATAGGTTGCAATAGATTCATCATTTTTAAAAACCGTTAACTCTTCATTTCTGAAAAAGCAGGCTATTTTTTCTTCAAATTCAATATAAAATTCACCATCCACATAATATAGTGTCGCTTTATGTTTGGTATTATGCCCTTCATTTGACAATTCAACTTCGCATTGAATAGGAAATTCAGTCGGTTCGCTATTTGTTTTCCAGTGTAGATTTTTAGGGTTGAGTAAAAGAGCTTTCGTATAGAGTCCGGGATGATTTTTTCCAGCGCCTACATACACTCTTTTGGTTTCTTGATCAATAGAAATCACATAAAGTGGCTGAGGATGTCCGCCTTTTGTCACTCCTTTTCGTTGGCAAAGTTCAAAATTTTCTATGCCATAATGTCCATCAAGCAGGATTCCGTCGTACAAAGAATAATGAAACTTCTTTGCAACTTCTCTTAACTCATCTGCCTTGGAGTCAAATTTCATCTGATCCAAACGCTGATAAATAGGTGAAGCTGCAGATATTTCTATAATTTGACCTTGATGCATTATAAATACGTGAAAAGTTTACTTGTAATAAAGAAGCAAAGTTAACAGATTAATGTGGATGGCAATAGAAAAAAATAGCGCTTAGGTTTTAAGCAAGTTTTTGTTGATCTTTGAAAATATCCAAGATATTGATACTCCGAAGATTAAGGTAATTAGTGCAACTATTAAATAATTGTTAAATGTAATTTTTACCGGAAATGGAAGCGCAGCATTTGCTTTGAAAATTCCTGTATTTATTTGAATATAACAAATGAGTGTTCCGATAATAAGTCCACAAATAATTCCTAATCCCACAATGAGTAATCCGGTGTAGAAATAGATTCTTCGCAATTTTATCCGCGAAAATCCTAAAGATATTAATGCTTTCGACTGTTCCTTTTTATCCAATTGCAGGATGGTGATGGCACCTGCTAAATTGAACGTGGTAATGAAAATAACGAGTGAAAAGATGAGGTAAATCATCAATTTTTCTGTGTTGATCATTTTCCAGAATGCGGCATTTTCTTCTTTCTTCGTTTTTATGTTATAGTTGGCGCCCAATTGTTTTGCTAAATCATCACGAACCTGATCCGCTTCAGTACCGTCTTTTAATTTGATAACAATTGTATATGCTGAATTTTTTGGAAGGTTCAATAAACCTTGCGCGAGTTCAATAGGGGCAATAATGTAGTTGTCCAGTTGATCTTGGCTAGGAAAAATTCCCGTTACAAAAATTTCCTTTTTATTAAAAATGTCTTCTTCTTTATTAATCATTCCAGAACCTGGTTTCGGCATCATTAGCATGGCGTAATCGGTGTTTTCACCAACAGGAATGCCTAGGCGAACATCCAGATTGTTTTCAAGAATTACTTCATTTTCATACGTGAAACTTGGGTATTTTCCAAAAAATATTTTTTTGTCTAGCGGGTTAACATAGGTGTAGGCAGAATCAACACCGCGTAAGTACCCAATTTCACCAATATTTTTGTAGGAAATGTAGGCTTTCTCCTCAATAACCCTAGAGAAATGAGCAATTTTGGTGTGTTTTTTTAATGTGTTTTCAAGTTTGGAAATTTCAGGTAGCACTTTTCCTGATTTGGGTGTAATTGTGAGATCCGCATGAAGATTGGCGATCATGTCCTTATTGATATCTTCGAGGCCGGAAAAAACAGAAAGAATAATAAACATACACGCCACGGCGGTAGTCATCGCAAAAGCGGCAAGCCACGTAATAAACGTAACTGCCGTATTTCCCTTATTTGCAATAAGGTATCTTCTCGCTATGTAGTACGATGTGCTAGGCAAGACAGCTTAAAGTTTAGGATTGTCTCCTTCGCCACGCAATTCCTTTTCCAATTTTTCAACATCATCTAGTGCAGTGTCTAAATAAAAATTAAGATCTGGAATTATGCGGACTTGTTTTCCCATTTTTTGACCTATAAAATTACGATATTGCGCTTTATTCTGTTCAATTTCTTTCATTACCGGTTGGCGAAATTCTTGTGGAAAAATACTTAAATAGATTTTAGCAATCCCTAAATCTGCAGTTACTTTAACGTCCGATACACTTACCAACAAATTTTGCTTGCTTTCTGCAGATTGTTTTCTGAAAAGCTCTGCGAAATCTTCCTGTATAATTTGGGCTACTTTTCTCTGTCTGTTCGATTCGTTCATGACGCAAATTTAGTATTTTTGTTTTAATATTTAAGGATGTCATTCTCGGGGAAGAAATTTTATTAAAAAACAGTATTTCGAGAATACATTCTCTTTTTTGAAATACGAAAACTATGAAAATTGAACATTTAGGCATTGCGGTAAAGTCGCTAGAAACTTCCGACAATTTATTTGCAAGGTTACTTGGGAAGCAAAATTACAAACAGGAATCGGTAGAGCGAGAAGGAGTTATAACTTCTTTTTATAATGTGGGAGATAGTAAAATTGAACTTCTTGAAGCGAGCAATTCTGAAAGTCCGATTTCCAAATTTATTGAAAAGAGAGGCGAGGGAATTCATCATATTGCTTTTGGTGTGGACAATATTGAAGATGAAATTGCTCGATTGAAAGAAGCGGGTTTCGATTTTATTTCTGAAACTCCGAAGGAAGGCGCAGACAACAAGCTGGTGGTTTTTCTTCATCCAAAATCAACGAATGGTGTTTTGGTAGAATTGTGCCAAGAAAAACCCTAAATTATTTTGATTATTCCCAAAAAAGAGTATTTTTGCACTCACAAAATTTAACCAAATTTTGAGGTCCTATAGCTCAGTTGGTTAGAGCACCTGACTCATAATCAGGTGGTCCTTGGTTCGAGCCCAAGTGGGACCACAATAAAAAATGTCGCTTTTTAGCGACATTTTTTATTAACTCTAGCTGGTAATCTTAATATTATTCTCGCGATCTTACAATTTCAAAAATAATCTTGGATTTACCGGCGTATTATTTTTGTGTACTTCGTAATGCAGGTGCGGGCCAGTAGATCGGCCGGAATTTCCGCTCTTAGCGATGACCTGACCAACTTTTACCGTTTCGTTTGCTTTTACTAAGATGCTGCTTAAATGCCCATATAAAGTCGCTAATCCATTGCCATGCGACACAATAACACAGTTTCCGTAACCGCCTTTTTGCCCCGCGAAAAGTACGGTTCCAGCTGCTGTACATTGGATATCAGAACCGTAAGCAACCGCATAGTCAATACCCTTATGAAACTGCATCTGATCAGGCTCTGCAGCAGGTGCTTTTTTTGCATCCACAACCTTGGCCTGCGTTGGAATTGGGTTTCCTAAACTGTCTTTTTTAATTTCTTCAGACTTTGAGGCAGGCTTCATTGAAGCCATCAATATGTGCGGTGTTTTGGGAGGAATCGGATTTCTGCGTATTCCAAAATTTGAAGATATGTATCCTCCAGTTGGATGGCCTAGCGGAATCGTTTGTAATTTTTGCTGCAAATCAACTAAATACTGACTGTATCTGTTGCTTTGTTTGGCTAAATAAACGGCATCTGATAAACTATCTTTTTCGAGTGCCGTGATTCGTTCGTTGGGTATGTTTTTACTAACTAAAAATCGATTAAGCTCATTAACTGTGAAATCAATTTGTGCTAAATCATTTCGCATCCGTAAGTAATCAATGCTGTCTTTTTCTGTGTTTATTTTTACCAAATTAACTTCGTAAGTTTTGGCGTCCTTAGTGCTTATTAGATTTGCAATTACTAAGGCTTGAGCGAAGACTATAGCAAGTACAATACCTAAAAATAACTGATTTTTCTTTAACTTTTTCATTCGATACATAAAAAACGGGTGCAAAGATAAAAATTTTATTTTTTATAAAATCAGAATCATTCTCTTGATAACGTGAATTTTATCTAATATAATGTTAATATTTTCATAAATTTTATAATGAAAATCCGTTATGGCTAATGTGCTATTTAATGGATTGACTTTGATGCTATTACTGACTGTGTTGAATACAATTTCTGAAAAGACTATACGATGTTTTGAATCTTTTTAGTGGCGAATTTCGCTATCAACTTGAGTTCGTTTTTCAGAACACCCTATCCTGAATTCAATAAACTTGTTATCTTTGTGAGCAATCCTAAATCATGGCAAAGAAAAAATCAAAATCAGAACCGAAGATGGAAAAGAAAACAAGGGCAAAAAAATCAACTTCTACAACCCCAAAAGTACAGGTGGGTGTTGTTGGGAGCGGATCATTCGCAACCGCAATTGTGAAAATGCTTTTGGAAAATTCAAAAGTAGTTCATTGGTGTGTTCGCAATGAATTTGTAAAAGGTGCTATCGAATCTCGGGGCCACAACCCAAATTATCTTACTGCGGTACATTTCGACACTAAGAAATTAGCCATAACAACCGATATCAATGTTCTTGTTGCAGCTTGTGATGTTGTGGTATTGGCTACACCTTCTATTTATTTGGAAGACAGTATGAAAAATCTATCAGTCGATTATGCGAATAAAACTTTTGTTTCGGCGATAAAAGGGATTGTACCAAAGGTAAATGATATCGTTGCTACCTATCTTAAGGAAGATTTTAATATCGGTTTTAAGTGCCAAGCAGTATTGGCTGGGCCATGTCACGCAGAAGAAGTTGCGATGGAACGCCTATCGTACCTTACAATTGCTACAGCTGAAGAAGAAACATCGAAAATATTATCTCAACTTTTTTCATCACGCTTTATAAATGTACACTGCAGCCGTGATATTTTAGGCAATGAGTACAGTGCTATATTAAAAAATATCTACGCTATTGGAGCGGGTATTGCAAGTGGATTGGGTTATGGAGATAATTTTACAGCGGTTTTTGTTTCTAATGCCATACGAGAGATGGAAACGTT
>JAYRQH010000163.1:0-3401 GCA_041910715.1 Bergeyella sp. | reverse complement strand
AGATAAAACTTTTCTCCTTTTTTATTTCATTTAGAATACTTAAGATTTGCTATAGACTTTATCGAGTAAAGGTGGAAATCTCATGATAGTCGAATATTTTTAAGTATTTTCGGCACATGAGTGAAAACGAAAAAAAAATTCTCATTGCGGGCGGAACTGGTTTTGTGGGCAAAGCATTAATTCGACATTTAACAAGTTTAGGCTATTCCATTCATGTGTTGGCTCAGAAAAAATATCCAAATTCCAAAAACGTTCGTTATTTCCAGTGGAATACTGCGGAAGGTTATATTGAGGAAAAGGCTTTTGAAGGTGTATCCATCGTGATCAATCTAACAGGTGCAAATATTGGCGAGAAAAGATGGTCGTCCAGCCGGAAACGGCAAATTATCGAGAGTCGCGTTAAATCTTTAGAATTACTATATCACTATGCTGAGAGAGCGACTAAACCTATTGAACTTTTAATTTCCTCTTCGGCAGTAGGTTATTATGGAGCGGTTACAACAGACCAAATATTCACTGAAGAATCGCCAAATGGTTCTGATTTTCTTGCTGAGGTTTGTAAAGAATGGGAAGAAGCGGCATTGAAATTTGAAAGCCTCGATACGCAAGTTGTCCTCTTAAGAAAAGGTGTTGTCCTTGGGAAGGAAGGCGGTATGTACACGAAGTTGAAACCGTTGGTGCAAATGGGAATCAATATCGCTTTAGGAAGTGGCAAGCAGTATTTGCCGTGGATTGATATTCGTGATCTTGCTTACCTGTATCAGTTTATTTTGGAAAATAGAATGCAAACTCGCATTTACAATGTTTGTACCTCTGAACATCAAACTATGAATGATTTTTCAAACGCTTTTTTACACGCATTTGGCAAGAAAAACTGGCTACCTAATGCACCGGGATTTGTGGTGAAGTTACTTTTTGGAGAAATGTCGAAAATGCTATTGGAAGGATCTCGCGTAAGCAATAAAAAGTTGTTGGAAACCGGCTTTCAGTTCCGTTTTGGAACACTTAAAAAGTCACTTGAATCCTAAAAATCGAACACGCTGTTGTATAAAAATAAAGCTTGAACGATTGTTCAAGCTTTTATAATTTTAGAATGTCGCAGCTGGAGCGGTACTGTTATTTAGCTTACGCTGTATTTGCGCTTTTTTTCCAGTGGAAAAATCATAGCTTATTCCTGCCACAAACATATTCTTATTATTAAAAATTTGAGTGTGACGTGTGTAGTTTACGAGACTTTCGCGCAAACTTTTGGTTTTGTATTCCGACGGCATACCCATCCAATACATTCCGCTTGAAAATGTCCATTCTTTATGTTGGTATTTCACAAAAAGATGATTCTGATTTTCATTTGTGCTTAAGAAAGCCCCATTAAGAATGTACACAGGGAAGTTGAAACTATAATATATTCCGAACGATTTGTACTCGGATGAAAGTGTAAAATTGTTTGAAACATACTTGGCCACCATTTCGGTTCCATTCTGTTTTTTCGTTTTAATAGAAACAGGAAGAAGATAGGTTTTTAAAACTAAAATGCTGCTGCCGAAAGGTTTTACAGAGCCGCTTAACTGAAAACCAAATTGTCTTGAATAATCGGAATTTTCATACGTAATCGCATAACCCATATCATCTTTTACAAAAAACTGATTAAAAGCTCGAGGCATATAATTATGGAAGACTACGGCATTTAAATCAAAATATTTAGTATTAAAACTGTACTGAATATCATTGTGGAAAAGATTGTAGGTTTTTAAATACGGATTACCGTATTGAACGATATTAGGGACCACTTGTACCACATTGCTACTCAACGATTCGCTGGAAGGACTATTTAGTGAGTAGCTACTTGCAAACCTCAGATTTTGATTGGAAGCCAATTGATAACCCAAAACTAGTTGGGGAGTTGGCGCCCAGCTTCTATCTGTTGTTTCACCACTTTTATTCGTGATGAATGTTAAACCCATTCCTAAACGGTAGGAAAATTTTTCTCTTTTTCCAGAATATTCCGAATAGAGATAGTTTTGAAGATAATTAACTTTATAGTGAAAAGTACCGGCTAAATTCTGCAAATCGTTAGTAATTGCATCGTTTGAAACTCGATATCCCGAATTTAATTTTCCTTTTTCGAAGGTGTGTACATGGGCAATTTCACCAACAAAGCCGTTTTGTTTGGCATCTAAGATCATGTCATTATTAAAAACATCAGCGTTTGTGGTGGTATTCCATTCGTGATCAAATTGTGTGGAATGGGTGTCGTAACGCGACCCAACGAGATTAAAACTCAATTCATCCTTTGTTCCTAAATTTTTAGAATAGTACAGGTCGAGTTTAGGGTTTATGTAATCGGAAGCGCGATTGTGCACTGTTCCGTGTGTCGTTTGTACTGATTGTTGATTGAATAAACTTTGTCCATTTCCATCACTAAAAGAATCGCTAATATTCAAATTCAGTTTCGCTTGAAAAGCGTATTTGTCAGGTTCGGATCGGCTGTAGCGCGTCACGATGTTGTGATCGGTGTATCCAAAATGATCCCGTTGGGTTTCGTCTGAAATATAATGTATTGTATTAAGGTCGTATTGATAGCGTTTTTTTACAATGCGATTATCGTAGTTGCGGAGGTTCATCGTATACTCTGCACCAATCGAGTTTTTTCCAAATGTATAATCGGCATAGGCTGATGAATTTACAAAACCTGTGGTAAAAGCTGAGGTAACATCAGCACCATAACTGTAGCCGTTTTCTGGATTTTTCGTGAGAATATTCACTACCGTATCTGCTATAGTTGCCCATCGTGCAGGGACAATATCGTAATATTCAACTTTTGAAACATTGGTAGGCGCAATTGATTTTATTTGATTATCACTCGCTTCCACACCATTAATCAAATATAGGACTCGGCCTCCTTTCGTGCTCACAACCGTATTGGAGACAGGGTCTAGCTGGAGTTCGGGAAGGCTTGTAAGCAGGTCTTTCGCATATCTGGCTTTTTCCAATGCCTCATGATCAAATGTATAAATGGATTTATCGAGCAGTTGTTTTTTACGTTGCGATTTCAGAATTACTTCCTGTATTTCTTTTGTTGCAACAGTACTGTCTTTTGGATTCTCTTGTGCGAATGCGCAAAGGCTTCCGAGTAAGCTTATGGTGCAGATTAGTTTCTTCATACTTGATAGACAGTTTATATTTCCGTTATGTTACATGCGTTCACAGAATACTTTGCAAATCGATTGATCACACAAAATTGATGTATGGTTTGACGTTTAATAAATAATGCTTGTTACTTGAGGTGCTTTTTGGTAGTAATTGCTGTTTTTTTTTCCTAAAAATATATCTCTACTTTTGCAGCATTATTTTTGAAAATGAAAACGCTTTTCCGATATTTACAACCCTATAAATGGCTGATT
>JAYRQH010000162.1:0-2768 GCA_041910715.1 Bergeyella sp. | reverse complement strand
AGACCATTAAATACAAAAATAAAAAGGAAAATCCCGCGTACGCAATTTTACAAGAAGTTTGGAAACGAAAAAAAAACAACGGTCTGGATAAATACGACACGTATCAGTACAACGAATACGAAAAGATAGAATTTGACCTGAACAATATTGACTCGGCCTTTATGAAGAAAAAAATCTTTAATAAGATCGATTTCATGTTTGATTATGCCGACTCCACCGCAAATGGCAAACTCGCACTTCCTATCTTCCTTAATGAGTCTATTTATCAAAATTTTGGACGCAATAAACCTAATAAGTTGCGAAAAAGGGAAATTACAGCACAAAAAACTTCGGGATTTGAGGAGAATGAAACCTTAGCACTCACAGCAAAAAATCTCTTTAAGGAACTAAATATCTACGATAACACCATTAACTTTTTTAATATTGGATTTCAAAGCCCTATATCTACGGACGGATTTAGTACTTACGACTATCAATTGTTAGAAAAGACCACGGAAGGCGGCGAAGAAGTATACACCCTATCCTATGAGCCAAAACGCAAAGATGTACTTGCATTTAAAGGGTATCTCTATATTTCGACTACAACATACGCTGTTGTAAAGGCAACGCTGCGATCGACTCATAAGATGAATGTGAATTTTGTGAATCAAGTCTATGCTGAATTGGAATATACCAATCCCGACTTGGAAACATTTCTGCCGCACAGAACCTATATGGAATTTGATTTAGCGTTGGCATCAAAGAATAAAAATGCAAAAGGCATGACCTCGAAAAAAACGGTGAAATATACCGACTACCAATTCGACATGCCCCTAGATGACGACCTCTTCAAAACGAATGACGAGCCTAAAACCAATGCAAGTTTGGCTCGTGATGACGAATTTTGGGACAAAAGCAGAACCGATTCTCTAAGCAAATCGGAGGCGGGAGTATATGACATGCTCGATCAATTGAATAATGTACCGAAGTTTAAGCGATTTATTAAGTTATACGAAACGCTGGGTTCGGGATATTTCAACGTAGGAAAAGTGATTGATATTGGCGATTTATATTCAACTTTTGGTTTTAACGAAGTAGAAGGAACTCGAATTCGTCTTGGAGCAAGAACGTATTTCTCGCAAAATGACCCTTGGAGAATACAAGGGTATGGGGCGTATGGTTTTAAAGATCAAAAATTCAAATACGGGGCAGAAGCTAAAGGTATTGTTAATCGAAAAACTCGATTGATACTCGGTGCGGGCACGAGAAGAGACATCATGCAACTTGGTGTCCAGTTAACCAATGATGACGGGATTATGTCGCGTTCCTTCGCTTCATCGTCGCTTTTTGCTCGTGGCGAAAATGCCAGCTTGAGTGATGTAAACCAAACCAACGTGTTTGCATCGATTGAACCCATAAAAAATTTCCAAATTCGTCTCGATGGCACCATGCAGAGTATTCGGTCAGCCAACCCGAGCTTTAATTTGCATTACTACCGGGACAATGTGCTTCGAAAAACGGTTAATGATTCGCACGTTACGTTAAGTTTGATTGCACGACCTGGAGCAAAGTATTCACAAACGGGCGTAGACCGCTACGAACACACCACGCTCAATCCGACAATTGTGCTAAAATACACGCGTGGTATCGAAGATTTATTCAATTCTGATTTTAATTACAACAAGTTGCAGTTTTTATATACGCAGCCCATCCTGATGGCAACTTGGGGAAAATCAATTATCACGGTGGAAGCGGGAAAAAACTTTGACACCGTACCACTAGCCTTGCAAAATGTAATTCCTGGAAACCAATCGTACAGTTTGGCGGCCAACACGTTTTCACAGCTTAATTATTACGAATTTGTTGCTGATACATATGCAACCATGCATTTCGAACACCATTTTAATGGGAAAATCTTATCGTATATTCCACTGATTAAAAAATTGAAACTGCGAGAAATCGGAATTTTTAGAGCAGCCTACGGAACGCTTAATGAGGCGTCGCGAAATATTAACTTCGAAAACACAAAATACAGTGCGCCCGATCAACAGGTATATTTTGAATATGGCTTCGGGATTGAAAACATCGGACTGGGTAACTTCAGAATCTTTCGTGTCGATTTTAACTGGAGAGGAAATTATCTAAACAAGCCCGATATTTCAAAATTCGGAATCAAAGCAGGCTTTCAAATTAATTTTTAAAGTACATTGTTGCGATTGTGCAAAGAGGTTTATTTCTTAGCTCTTATTTTGTATTCACTTTATCAAAATTAATACGTAAAATACTTCAAGAATTACATTCAGACAAAGACTTTAGCTTATACCTATCTTAGAATTTAGAATCAAATAAAAAACCCTGCACAAGTGCAGGGTTTTTATATAGCGTTTTATTGTAATTACGCGTTTGTCTCTACAGATACAAATGATCTGTTGTTTGCTTTCTTTCTGAAAACTACTTTTCCATCTACAAGAGCAAATAAAGTGTGGTCTTTACCCATACCCACGTTTTCACCTGGGTGGTGTTGCGTACCTCTTTGTCTCACGATAATGTTACCCGCGATTGCTTCTTGTCCTCCGAAAATCTTTACACCCAATCTTTTAGAGTGAGATTCTCTACCGTTCTTGGAACTACCGACTCCTTTTTTGTGTGCCATTTTATTCTACGGTTTTATTTGTTAAGTGCTTTAAATTCAGTAATGTGCTTTTCAATTAAAGCATCCACCTCCTCATGAGTAAGATTTTTCTTCTCCAACTCTACTTTAAGAGCTTTTCCTAAAGTAACCAACAATT
>JAYRQH010000161.1:0-1709 GCA_041910715.1 Bergeyella sp. | reverse complement strand
TGCACGATAGCCGAAGATTTTTTCAGTATCAATAAGATGTTGCAGCAATTTTTTTAATGTCCATTTTTCAGGAGCATATGCAAAGTTTGCTTGCTCTTCAGTTATTTGATGATAAATTTCTAAAGTTTCGTCGCCAACGATTTTTAATTCTTCCATCCAATTTTCGGATGGAATCAAATCGAGATAACGCTTTATGTATTTTTCGAAATCGTTCATGCAATATTATTTTCGGGTTTAAAATTACGCAATTCTTTTAATGAAAAAACCACTAGTTTTAGTGGTTTTCGATTTTGTTATTTCATCATGGATTCTTCGTACGTCGGTCCGTAAAGACCTGGAACTTTATTTCCTGTGGATCGGAGATGTGCCACCAGTTCACCACGGTGGTGATACAAATGATTATTGAGAAATGAACGAATCATAGATATTTTGGGCATAGGACCGATAGCTACTTGGTCGCCAAAGAGTAAGGACCAATCGTTAAAATACGTTGATTCATCCGATTTTAAAATTGCTTCTTTTGCTTTTACCACATTTTCTTCAAATTTTTCGAGCATGGTTGACGCTTTGGTTAAGTCGCCATTGTCGTATTGATAGCCAGCAAAGTTAAACGAATCTGCATTGTAGGTATCGTCGTACCAATTGTAAATATCGTCAATAAGGGAAGCGAGTTCCGCAACAGACCAAAGATGCGGTTGCGGCCGATAATCCAGTGCAGAGTCGGGAATTGCCTGTAAAAGTTTTCTCGTATTTTCCGCCTCGTATTCAAATTCGGCGAGTAATCCTTGTTTCATCATAATTTTATATTTTGAAGTGTATCTAAGATAGCTATTCTTAAAAGGAAACCCCGTTTAATACTGCTAAACTTATATTAAATTTTCAGACGTATCATTCCGCATTGGCCCACTCATAAAAATTCGCATGATCGTAGCGTTCAAATCCACAGGTTGGGTAGAGTTGATTTCCGATTTGGTTATCCTTTCCTGTTTCCAACAAAATTCCGCATGCATTAGTGGTTCGACATATCGTTTTTGCTTCTTCTAATAACAGCTTGGAAGCGCCTTTACCACGATATTCAGGAGCTACAAAAAGATCATTTAGAAGCCAATACTTTCTCATTCGTGTAGACGAAAACAAGGGATACAGTTGTGTAAACCCAATAAGTTTCCCATCAAGCTCGGCTACAATTATTTCAGAATCTTTTTGCTGAATTCGCTGTTGCAAAAATAATTTTGCGGCATCCGTGTCCGATGGTTTGTCGTAGAACATCCGATATTGATCGAATAGGCCGGAAAGTTCATTTAAATCTTCTGATACTGCTTTGCGTACGGTAATTTTCATTGAATAAAGGTAAAAAGAAATCCGAATCATCACGATTCGGATTTTATATATTTTTGTTGATATTAAGCAAAGCCTTTTTCTAAACCTTCAATGAGATCGTCAATATCTTCAATCCCAACACTTAAACGAATGAGATCGTCGGTAATTCCTGCTTCGGCTCTCTTCTCGGCAGGAATCGAAGCATGCGTCATCGTTGTTGGATGATTTGCTAAAGATTCTACACCACCTAAGCTTTCGGCAAGGGTAAATACCTGAATCTGCTCCAAAAATTTAACCGCATCGGCACCGTTTCCGGATTTAAAATTAAACGAGACCATGCCTCCAAAACCATTTTTCATTTGCTTTTTAGCCAAATCAAAATGAGGATG
>JAYRQH010000160.1:0-1593 GCA_041910715.1 Bergeyella sp. | reverse complement strand
CATTGGAGAATTGTCGCTAGACGGCAGTTTGCTCCCGATCAAAGGAAGTTTATCCATCGCAACACAAGCGGCTTCTGAAGGTTTTAAAGGAATTATTCTACCCATACAAAATGTACGAGAAGCAGCGATTGTAAGCGAATTGGATGTCTATGGTGTTGAAAATATTCTTGAGGTTATTCAATTTTTCGATGGTGAAATCGAACTCGCTAAAACATTTGTTGATATTGGTTTGGAGTTTAATGAAAAATCATGTTCGTTTCCCTTTGATTTCTCTGAGGTGAAAGGTCAAGAGTCTGCAAAACGCGCAATGGAGGTAGCTGCAGCGGGCGGACATAATATTATTTTGATTGGGCCTCCTGGTAGCGGAAAAACTATGCTTGCAAAACGAATCCCAAGTATTCTTCCGCCACTAAGCATTGGCGAAGCATTAGAGACTACAAAAATACATTCGGTCGCAGGAAAAATAGGAACCGAAACATCGCTTATGACGATACGCCCGTTCCGATCACCGCATCATACAATTAGCGATGTGGCGCTTGTTGGTGGTGGAACCTACCCTCAGCCTGGTGAGATATCACTCGCACACAATGGTGTTTTATTTTTGGATGAAATGCCCGAATTTAAACGCAGTGTGCTAGAGGTAATGCGCCAACCGTTAGAAGATCGCACCGTAACCATTTCAAGAGCCAAATTTACCATCAGCTATCCCGCAAGCTTCATGCTGGTCGCCAGTATGAACCCCAGTCCGAGTGGCTTTTTTCCCGATGACCCAAACAATACAAGTTCGCCCTCTGAAATGCAACGGTACTTGAACAAATTATCAGGGCCGCTTTTGGATCGTATAGACATCCATATCGAAGTTCCAAAAGTAGAATTTGAGCAATTATCCGACAAGCGTCACGGAGAGACCAGTGAGGAAATCCGTAAACGCGTACTGCACGCTCGACGAGTGCAGGAAGAGCGATTCCAAAATTCACCCATTTTTTATAATGCGCAAATGGGAAGAAAAGAGATAGAAATCCATTGCGTTTTAGATAAAGCATCCGAACAGCTGCTTAAAAATGCTATGGAAAAACTAAATCTTTCGGCTCGAGCTTACGACCGAATTTTGAAAGTTGCACGAACTATTGCCGATTTATCCTGTAACGAACATATTCAACCTTCGCATATTGCGGAAGCAATACAATACAGAAGCCTTGATAGGGAATTCTGGAATGCATAAACATTAATGTTAAAATAGTGTAATCAAATAAACTAAATTATTAGTTTAAAAAAACTCATTACAAACTACTTTTTCTAATTGTGTGCGTGTGCTATTTTACAAACGGTTTCAATAATTTAGAATTGGAGCTTTTATTGGCTTCCAGACCCATATTATAGATTAATCCGATACCTAGTGTTTGCTTACGCTGTAATTTTTGAATTTGATCGTGGTCATAAATTAGATCAATATTTACATTAGCCGTTATATACTTGTTGAATTTCATATTTAATGCCCCCGAGTACATGATATCAACACGTTCCATGTGCGACAGGTAATTGGTGAAAAAATTCAACTGGCTGGTGTAGTTTATATCTTTCATAATCTTCAGT
>JAYRQH010000159.1:0-2268 GCA_041910715.1 Bergeyella sp. | reverse complement strand
TCAAAAGTGATGGTAAACCAGGTTCTCATGATAACTGGGTTGAAGCAGATTTACCATTGTATCGTTTAGCTGATGTATATTTAATGTACGCTGAAGCCAATCTTCGAGGTGGTGGCGGCGACGCTTCTAAAGCGTTAGGCTACGTAAACCAATTACGAACAAGAGCAAAAGCAAGTACGGTTGCTTCCATCAATCTTAATTTTATTTTAGATGAGCGATCCAGAGAGCTTTCTTGGGAAATGACGAGAAGATCCGACCTTATTCGTTTTGGGCGATTCACTACTTCCGCTTATTTATGGCCTTGGAAAGGAAATACTAAAAATGGAGCTGCGGTAGAAGAATACAGAAATCTATTCCCAATTCCAAACAACGAGATGGTAGTGAACTCTAATTTGGTTCAGAATCCAGGGTACTAATTTCAAATTTTACAAAAATGAAACAATCAATTTTTAATAAATTTTTCCTTGCCTTGATGATGGTATTTGCAATCATCTCGTGCGACGACCGTGAGCTTATTACGGTTGAAAATTCAGGAGCGCCCATCGTAATGGACCTTTCCACGGAGAAAATATTCCTAGATCAAAACTTTCCCGAAAACCCTGTGTTGACTGTGACTTGGGAGCCAGCGAAATATTCAGTTCCCGTGGAACTAAAATACAGAGTAGAAGTATCAAAAACCGAAGATTTTGCTTCACCAATTACATTGGCTACGGTTTCAGGATCCGAGTCTGTAACAAGTTTTACAGTTAGCCAAATGAATAAAGCGGCAGGTGATATCGGTTTAGTTCCGGATGTAGCTCAAAAAATGTATGTACGTGTAGTATCATACTTAGGAAACGATTCTTTAGCATCAATTTCTAATGTGACACCACTAACAATCACGCCGTATGTTGTTGTTATTGATTACCCTGATTTTTATCTAGTGGGTGATGCATCGGCAGTGGGTTGGGATGCAAAACAAGCGATTCATCTGTTCCAAACAGAGTATAAAAATACGATCTACACATATTTACAAAAAGGGAAAAACTTTAGATTCTTAGGTCAAAAGGATTGGGATCCGCTTAATTATAGTATTGATGCTTCGGGAACCAAAGAAAGCAATCGATATTTCAAATCCGTTTCGGATAACATCATATTTGGAGACAATGAAAATATGCAATTTACTGGTGAAACAGGTATTTATAAAATTGTAATTGATGCTGCCGAAGGAAAACATACATTAACAGCTACAGCTTCTGCAATTCCTACATATAATTTTACCGAGATTTACTTGGTAGGTAATGTGGGTGGAAATGATTGGAGCGCTGCGAATGCCATTCCGATGAAGAAAGTGGCAGAGGGTGTGTTTGAGTACACGACAACCATAGCAGACGGTACCGAGTTTAAATTCCTAGGGCAAAAAGATTGGGGTACTCTCGAGTGGGGTAATATCATGAAAGATAATAATGGAAATACAGGTTTCCTTGGTCCAAAAGGGGATAACGGAAATGTGAAATTTAATGGAGGTGGAAAATCGTATACCATTTCAGTAAATATTAAAGCAGGTACTTACACAATCAAATAAGCGTATTACACATGAAAAATATATTTAGATTCATCATATTACCTTTATTGGCAGCAGTGGCTATTATTGCCTGTACAGATGACGCCGATAGAGACTGGACGAAACCTGAGGCGTCATTCAAACTCAATGATACTACTTTGGGATCCAATGTGCTGTACGCGACGATGGCAAATAATCCTTTTGTGCTGTCTTGGGAGTCGCAAGGTGGAGCATCATATACAGTTGTTGTTTCGTCAACAGAAGATTTTGCTTCAAAAGTTGAATTAGGAAAATCAGATACTAATGTCTACAGAACTACCATTGGTACGCTAAATACGGCAATGCTTCAGGCAGGTGTCAATCCGTATAAAGCACAAAAAGTGTACGTGCGAGTAGAGTCCGCTTCGGGAAATTCAAATGCAATTTCTTTCGATGTAACTCCATATCCAGTAAAAAAGCCGATTATAACGGCTCCTAATGCAGGAAGTACGATGGTATTAGCGGTCGATAAAGCTGCGGAAAACCTTCCAAAATTTACATGGTCCGATTATCAATCCTACGGTATTGATGTGGTCTATACACTCTCCATTGCGAAAAAAGGATCAACAGCATTCCAAATATTAGGGACATCAACTAATGTAAAAGAATTGGCTCTTACCCAAACTCAACTAAACGATGCCGTTTTAAAATTGGGAGGAATTCCAGGAACAGCTGCTGAATATGAT
>JAYRQH010000158.1:0-10224 GCA_041910715.1 Bergeyella sp. | reverse complement strand
GATGTTGTTGAGTTTTGCTAATAAATGTAAATCTTCTTCATTCCGCGTGCGTATAAGTGCTCCCAGATAGGCCACGTTCTGTACGCTATCCATTTTCTGCATAAATTCTGTATATTCATTCTGCATTACTAACTTCTCCGCAGGCGAAACCAAGCCCAATTCCTTCTCAAATTGCGTGGAGATTTGACTTTTCTGATTTTCAAAATAGGATTTCAGCCTTCTAAACTCGTCGTTCTGTTGACTGTAAAACATTTGAACTAAAATCGTAAAAAATAGAAAATACAAATTTTTCAAAGCAAAAAAAATCCTCCGAATGGAGGATGCTGTTTTTAAATATTATTTCAATAATTGTTTAAAAGTATCTCCTTGCTTAATGTCACCCGTCTGATACCCTTTCATAAACCATTGTGTACGTTGTGCTGCACTTCCGTGCGTCCAGTTTTCTTGATCAATATAGCCTTGAGAGCGTTGCTGTATGTTATCATCACCAACTGCTTGAGCAGCGCCGATGGCTTCTTCGATATCACCAGGCTCCAAAAATTTTTCTCTGTTCTCGGTATATTTTGACCATAAACCTGCGTAGAAATCGGCCTGAAGTTCGGTTGCTACAGAAACTTGGTTCAGTTGTGCTTCAGAATACTGCCCGCTTCTTCTCAGCTTTTCCGTTTCACCTAAAACACCTAATACATTTTGAATGTGGTGGCCGTATTCATGTGCTAAAACATACGCTACAGAAAATTGTCCTACTTTGGCACCAAAACGGGATTGCAATTCATTAAAAAAGCTAAGATCCATATAAATTGTTTCGTCTACCGGACAATAAAAAGGGCCCATTGCCGATTGTGCTGTGCCGCAGCCTGAACGCGTTACTTGCTCGAATATTGCCACTTTTGCGGGACGAAACTGCATATTGTAATCGGCAAAAATACCGCTCCACGTCTGCTCATTTTCTGCGGTAAGCATGCTAATAAACTGTTCCGATTCCTTTTCGCTTTGTGTACGTTCGCGTGCTGGAGCCGATGATTGATTCTGCACTCCTGATGAAAGAATCGCAGACGGATCGCCTCCTAAAAAAAATACAATCGCTGCAATAATGATTGTTCCCAAACCACCTCCAACGAGCATTCCGCCTCCGCCAGAGCCACGTCTATCTTCAACATTACCACTTCTATCGTCTGTCCATCTCATAATTTCTAAAATTAATATATGTAAAAATACTAATTAATTTAAATAAAACTATTTATGATGTTGCTTTCTTACGAAAGTCAATCATCTTTAATGCCGTTACCGCTGCTTCAACTCCTTTGTTACCTAATGCACCACCGCTTCTCGCTATCGATTGTTCTTTGGTATCATCGGTTAAAAGACAAAATATCGTGGGAACATCGGTAAGAATATTGCAATCTTTAATGCCTTGCGCTACTGCGGAGCATACATAATCAAAGTGTGCCGTTTCACCGCGAATAACACATCCGATCGCAATAACAGCATCGTATTTTCCCGACTTGCAGAGTTGCATTGCCGCATAATTTAATTCAAATGCTCCAGGCACTTGAAATTCATCAATATGCTGCTCTCGGATACCTTCTAAAAGAAGCGTCTCTTTACATCCACTCCAAAGGTTATCGGTGATAAAGTTATTCCATTCTGAAACAACAATGCCGATAGAAAATTCATCGGCATTTGTAATATTCAGTTTTTGATAATCTGATAAGTTTGTTGTTGCCATTGTTTAGTAGTATTTCACCATTTCAACATACGCATCGGACATTCCGTTGTCGTACTCTTGGTATTTTTCGCCAATGGTTGTAAAATATGTTTTAGCGTCGGCTTTCTTGTTTAGTGCTAATGCTAAAAGACCCGCTTTCTTTGTAAAGTAATACGTAGTATAGGAATCGTCTGATGCACTTACGGCCTTACTTAAAAGAGAAAAAGCATCCTCAGATTTATTCAAGTTTGCCATACAATCGGACATTGCACCGTATTTCAATGCGGTTAAGATTTCATTTTTCGAAGAAAACTTATCTAACAAATCGTATGCTTCTTGATATTTACCTTCTTTGAATTTCAATAAACCAGCATTGTATGCTGAAAGTTTACCTACAGGTGTTCCTGAATATTCTTTATACGTACCCATAAATCCAGGGTTCGCTGCTGATTTTCCGCCCAATGCCTCAACATCTTTACCTTCGCTAAGATTCTTTTGCGCTGCAAAATATCCTTTTAAAGCTTCTTCGTTTTGTGGCTTGATTACAAATTGATTGTAAGCGAAATAACCCAGAACACCTAATACAATAACACCAAGAATACCGGCGATTAGTTTCGCATTTCTTTCTAAGAACATTTCTGTTTTTAAAGTTTCCTTATCCAAATCCTTAAAAAACTCGACCGTTTCTTTACCTTCTTCTTGTTTATTTTTTCCAAATTTAGCCATAATCCTAAATAAATGTGTGCAAATTTAATGGTTTTAAGCGAAATACTCAAATAAATTTAATATTCTAAAATCGTCTGAATTTCAGCACCAAATTTTTCTAATTTTTGCTTTCCTTTTAAGTCTTTAAGTCCAATAAGAAAACTAAATTGTGCGACCTGACCGCCTTGCTTTTCTACAAGTAATGCAGCCGCTTCAGTTGTCCCTCCTGTGGCTAGAAGATCATCGTGTATCAACACCCTTTGTCCTGCTTTAATTTGGTCGGTTTTCATTTCGATTTCGGCAGAACCGTATTCTAAATCGTATTGCTGACTAACAAAAGGTGGCGGAAGCTTTCCTTTTTTACGAATAAGTATAAATGGGACATTCAGTGCAACTGCGATGGCGATGCCAAATAGATACCCTCGACTTTCGATGCCACAGACAACATCTACTTTTCCTTTTGAGAAGTTGGCAAAATCTGCAATGACTTCTTGATATAAATCAGGATTTAGAAAGATGGGTGTGATGTCTTTAAATTGAATCCCAGCCTGTGGAAAGTCAGGGATGTTTACTATTGTTTGTTCTAGTTTTGTATGCAAAGAATCTGCTGTCATCTTAATTAATCTTGTAACTTGAAATTTTCCATTCGCCGTTGACGTTCTTTAAACCAAATGTAACATTCAATGAAGTCGTTCTACCATCTTTGTCTTTGACATCATACGTGGCATTTACACTCGAGGTCGTTCCAGAAATTGTAGGCGTACCAATATTTTTTACGCTTACCGACTTTACTCCACCAAACCCGGATGTTTGATTAGAAAAACTATCAAAACTTCCCCAATTGGGGTTATCTGACGTGTCATATGCACCTTTAAAATTTTGAGCATTTAAGTTACTTAAGAATTTTGAAACGGTCGATTTGGGATCAGCCGTAGATGTCACTGGAGTTTCAGGTGTCACTCCATCGGGACTAGTCAAGCTTGGGTCGACCTCGGTTGTTTGCTCAACCGGCACCGAAACACGTAACGCTTTAGGATTCACAGCCATCCCTATTTTCGACATTTTATAGGCTTTATTTGTCGACTTCACGGTTACCGTAATGTCCAATTTACCATCGGGTACTTTGGATTGATCAATTCTATTTAAATTAATAGTAAAACCCTTGAAATTATTATCTAACATCAAATTTTTAGAAGTAAGAAGCCTGTTCCCGTTGTTGAAAACTTCGAGTACCGTCTCCAGTGCTGCTTGTGAGAACTGAATAGGTTTACCAGAACCATCCACCAATCTCGGAATAACCTGCAATGCTTTCGCTCCCGTTATTGAGTCTTTGTTGATTTCTAATACCTGCAAGCTTAACGATGATGCTTTGATATCATTGGGATCGTGTTCTTGGGGATTCGGAGTTCCAAAAATATCCATTTCACCTAATGAAGGCGGACCTGTGCTGGTCCACGCGACTCCATTTTTCTGGGCAACCTGATCAGCTAAAGACATAATTGCTGGAACTTTCATTCCATTCAACATTTGACCTAAATTTTTTAGTTTGACAATGTCATTTTCACCTTCTACACCAAACGTCTTCAGAATATAAAGTGCTTCACTAAACTTTGCTTGTTGCAGCGTGTTTAGGCTTGAGGCCATATCGTTGATGCTTTCCTGGAATGTTTTCACCGATGTGGCGTCCACATGATCTTTTTTACACGAGATCATTACAAACATGAGGGCAAAAAGATAGAATAACCGTTTCATATGTTGTGGGTTTTAACAAAAATAAAAAAAATCCCAACATTGTTGGGATCTATATTTGAAATTAAATCAATTAGAATGGATATTCGTAGATTTTCGATTCGTGTAAGTATGGGTTTCCTACAGGAATTAATTTTAGTTTAGATAGTGCGGTCATTACTACGAAGATAAATAATCCTCCAACGAATAACGCTGCGCCTATTTCTAATAATCCGATTCCCCAGAAAGGACCAACTGTTCCTGGCATAACCATATTAAAATAATCCAACCAGTGTCCAAATAGAACGATTACAGCCATGGTTGTTACTACAGCGTAGTTTCTCTTGATGCTTGAACTTACCATTACCGCTAACGGGATTAGGAAGTTAAAAATTAACATCGGTAAGAACGTTGGTGCGTAATATTCAAATCGGCCAAAGAAGTAATTTACCTCTTCCGGAACGTTTGCATACCAATATAACATGAACTGACAGAACCATGTATATGTCCACAACATGGAAGTTGCAAATAGGAATTTACCTAAATCATGTAAGTGGTTGTCATTGAATTGTGGTAAGAAACCTTTCTTCTTCAAGTAAACACTCACGAGAATAATTACCGCAATTGCACTCGATAGGCAGCTAACCATAGAATACCAGATGTACATGGTTGAGTACCAGTGTGAGTCGATAGACATCAACCAATCCCACGCCCAAGCTGCAGAAGCAAAGCCGAAGAATGCGATATAACCAACACTCCAGTTATACAGGCTTCTGTAATCTTTTCTATCTTTCGTCTCATCCAATCTCTTGGAAGTTGATTTCAGTTTCCACACAAAGAAAGTTGCACCTACTACGTAAATGATGTTACGGATTACATATCCTGGAACATTAAGGAATGATTTCTTTTCGAATAAGATTGCATCGAAGCTATCGCTTCCCGGTGTAGTTACTGCAGGATCCATCCAGTGGAACATATGACTGACGTGCGCCACGTTAAGAACCATAATTAACAACAAGATTGCACCACCAAATGGCAGATAAGAGGCAATAGCTTCCATTACTCTTGTAATAATAATTGGCCAACCCGCGTGCGCAGCATGTTGAATTGCGTAAAAGAACAATGCACAAGCACTTACTCCGAAAAGGAAAACAGCAACAGTATGCAATGCAGCATACGGACGGTTATGCACTTGATGCTCTGCAATTGTTACGTGGTCTTGATGGTCTTTTGCTAATAGCTCACTAGAGTGCGTCATGGCATTATGACCATCCTTGTGAGATTCAACCATCATTTGTTCAACTTGAGCAGTGTCAATGCTTTTATTCATAAAAAAGCCAGCGCCAAATAGAACTAAACCTCCAACTAAAAGGATTATAGAAATTAATCTTAATTTAGGTGAAAAAGTATACATTATCTTTTCTTTTATTATTTAGTTTGAGCAGAATCGGCAACGGCAACCGGTGCAGAAGCTTGCTTCTTAAATTCGTTCATAATATACATAGCTACCCTCCAACGGTCGCCTGCCTTTAGCTGTCCTGCATACGACCCCATCGCATTACGACCGTAGGTAAGTACATAATGCACGGAACCTACAGAAAGTTCTCTATCGGCATAATTAGGCACACCTGAATACGCTCCAGATTTTACAATCGCTCCCTGGCCGTCTCCTGCGCTACCGTGACAAGAAGCACATGTTCTCTCGTACAGCACTTTTCCACGAGCCAAATCTTTATCCAAATTTTTAGGATCTAAAGGTGAAGCAGTAACACCTTTCGAAGCATCGTAACCGCCATTATATTGATCTGGTGTTAATGCTTTAGCATCATTCACATCGATAACTCCATCTGCATTTTGAGCAACTGAACCATCAACAGGAATCATCCCTGTTGCACCATTATTTTTAACAAAAACTGGAATTTCATTTTCATGGGTAGAATAGGCATCTTGAGCTTTCATCAAAGGATCATAAGCTACTGGAAAATACATATCCGGAAACCAAACCAATGGTGGATTTTCTTTAGGCCCACATGAAGTTAAAGCAACCGCTGCAAGACCTAATATACCCGAAATTTTTATGATTGAATTCTTCATACTATGCTTCTTTAACTGAGATTTCTTCAGCTCCCGTATCAATTAAAATTTGTTTAATTGCATCCACATCACCACTTACGAACTCCATCATGAATTTGTCATCTGTTGTTCTTGGATCTGGGTTTTGTGCTGGAGCACCTGGATACATTTTATTTCGTACAAAATAGGTTAATGACATCATGTGCGCTGCACAGAACACCATCAACTCAAACATCGGAACCACAAATGCTGGCATATTGTGTGCCCAGTCAAATGCAGGTTTACCTCCAATATTTTGTGGCCAGTCACGGTTCATCATGTAGTAAGTTGTAAGCGCTCCAATAGAAAGCCCATATACCGCATACATAAAAGCCGCATCTGAAATTCGTGTCTTTTTTAGCCCTAAAGCTTTATCCAATCCGTGAACCGGAAATGGCGTATAGACTTCATTAATGGCTATTCCTTTATCGTTAAACGCTTTAACACCATTCATCAAATCGTCATCGTCAGCGTAAACTCCGTATATAATTTTAGTGGTGCTCATCTCCTTCTTTTGCTTTATAAGTTTCACCTGAAATTTTCAAAATCGACTTCAACTCTGCTTGTGCAATTACTGGGAATGTTCTTGCGTACAATAAGAATAATACTCCAAAGAAACCGATTGTTCCTAAATAAACTCCAACGTCTATGATGGTAGGTTTGAACATCGTCCAAGATCCTGGCAAGTAGTCTCTGGATAAGTTGATCACAATGATATCAAAACGCTCAAACCACATACCGATGTTGATAACCAAGGCAATTAAGAATGTTGCTAAGATATTTGTTCTCACTTTTTTGAACCAGAATAATGCAGGAATTACCAAGTTACAGATAATTAACGCCCAGAATGCCCACCAGTAAGGACCGGTTGCTGCTCCTGGAGAGAGATATACGAAGTCTTCGAATCGAGATCCAGAATACCATGCTATGAAATATTCACAAGCATAAGCTACGGTTACCATACCACCTGTAACAATGATTACGATATTCATAATCTCAATGTGGTATTTGGTAATATAATCTTCTAGATGACATACTTTTCGTGCGACCAACAATAAGGTTTGTACCATGGCAAATCCCGAGAAGATCGCTCCCGCAACGAAGTACGGTGGATAGATTGTTGAGTGCCATCCTTTAATTACCGACGTGGCAAAGTCAAAGGATACCGTTGTATGTACAGAGAATACAAGTGGTGTTGCTAAACCCGCAAGAACCAAAGACACTTCTTCGAAACGTTGCCAATGTTTTGCTTTACCACCCCAACCGAAGGCTAGGAATGTATAGATTTTCTTTGTGAAAGGCGTTTTTGCTCGATCTCGAATCATGGCAAAGTCAGGAATTAGACCTACGAACCAGAATACAGTTGATACAGAGAAATACGTTGAAATCGCGAATACGTCCCAAAGTAATGGTGAGTTAAAGTTTGGCCAAAGAGAACCAAACTGGTTTGGCAATGGGAAAACCCAATATCCTACCCAAACTCTACCCATGTGAATTACTGGGAAAATAGCTGCCTGAACAACGGCAAAGATGGTCATTGCTTCAGCAGAACGGTTAACCGACATTCTCCAACGCTGTCTAAATAATAACAATACTGCGGAGATCAATGTTCCGGCGTGACCGATACCTACCCACCATACAAAGTTGGTAATATCCCAACCCCAGTTGATAGTTCGGTTCAATCCCCATGCTCCAATACCCGTACCGATAGTGTAAGCGATGCAACCGAATCCGTAAATGAAAAGAACCAAAGAGGCATAAAGTGAAATCCACCACAGTTTACCGGCTCTTTCTTCAATAGGTCTCGCAATATCTTCCGTGATATCGTGATACGTCTTGTGACCAATTATTAAAGGTTCCCTAATCGGGGCTTCGTAATGTGACATTGTTTAGCTTATTATTATTTAAACTTAGTTTTGTTTTCTGTTTCTAACTTTCGTGTGATAGAATACGTTTGGTTTCGTACCAATTTCCTCTAAAAGTAGGTATCTTCTGTTATCACTGTAAAGTTTTCTAACCTCAGATGACTTATCATTCATGTCACCAAATTTCATAGCTCCTGTAGAACATGCTTGCGAACAAGCCGTTTTGAATTCGCCATCTGCAACTCTTCTACCTTCTTTCTTCGCAGTAAGAATGGTGTCTTGAGTTCTTTGGATACACATAGAACATTTCTCCATAACCCCACGTGTTCTTACAACAACATCTGGGTTAAGAACCATTCTACCTAAGTCATTATTCATTTGGAAGTCGAACTTGTCATTCAAGGCGTAGTTGAACCAGTTGAATCTTCTTACTTTATATGGACAGTTGTTTGCACAATAACGTGTACCGATACATCTGTTGTATGCCATTTGGTTTTGACCTTGCTTACCGTGTGATGTTGCCGCAACCGGACAAACTGTTTCACATGGAGCATGGTTACAGTGCTGACACATTACTGGATGGAAAATTACATCAGGATTTTCGGCTGGGTGATTTAAGATACCACTTTCTTTGTTGAAAGCGTTACCGTACATGCCCGGAACATTGATTCCTGCAGCAACAGCTTCCTCCGGAGTCATTTTTCCATCTTTGTTTGTATCAACTTCTGCTGGAATATCTGCAGAATAGTACCGGTCAATTCTCAACCAATACATATCACGAGACATTCTTACTTCATCTTTACCCACTACAGCAACGTTGTTTTCAGCTTGACACGCGATTACACACGCTCCACAACCCGTACATGAGTTTAAGTCTACAGACAGATTGAAGTGTGGTCCATCTGTATCATCCCATGCATCCCAAAGATCAATTTTACGAGCTGGTAATGCACCGTTAATTGTGTGGTATTCCAATGGCTTATTCCAACCATTTTTTGGATCATCAAAAGGAACGTTGATGAAGTTTTCTAAAGTAACCTCCTTTGCGATATCATAACGACCCATTAACGTACCCTGAAGCTGCATACCTGCAAATTCATGGTCCTCACCGGATTTTTCGATTTTCACATTGTTCAATGTTAAATTCGTACCGTCGAATAACGAATACGCATTAACACCAGTTTCTGCTACCTTACCAGAGTTTTTCTTACCGTAACCAAGAGCCAGTCCTAAAGAACCTGCCGCTTGACCTGGCTGAATAAATACAGGAACATCTTTCAATGTTACTCCATTCACGGTAATATTCACTAAATCACCATTCAACTGCATTCTTGCATTAAGATTATTTTCTAATCCCAATTCTTTAGCGTCTTTCGGCGAAATTGTCAAGTAGTTATCCCAAGACATTCTTGAGATTGGGTCTGGTAATTCCTGCAACCATGGATTGTTTGCTTGCGTACCATCACCAATTGCCGTCTTAGTATATAACGTTAATTCTAATGCAGAAGGGGCAAATTTGCTGATTTCAGCGATTGCTGCATCGGCATTTCCGCCACTGTATGATAAACCTGCACCACCAGAAGTTTCATTAAAACCATTATACAAAGCTTGGTTAAAAGAAACGCCACTCAAAATAGTTTGAGCATTCGCTTTCAGGTAATCGTAATAGTTGTTTTTTGGGCTATTTTTCCCATTAATCCAAACCAATAACGACTCTTCTAACTGTCTTGGTTTGAATACTTTTTGAATCGCAGGCTGCGTTAAAGCATAGAAACCTATTTGAGGCGTAAAATCTGCCCAAGATTCTAACCAGTGTGCTACTGGAATAACGGCTTTAGAAGCGTCATACATTTCATTCTTCTTATCTACGAAAGAGATCACATTGTTCACTTTCTTCACCGCTGCTTTGAAAGCTTCACCGTTTTTAGAAGAATAAATTGGGTTGATATTGTTTACGATTAACGTACCTACTTGTCCTGCATTCATCCACGACAAGAATTCCTGGTAACGTACACCGTCAAATTCCTTTAATAAGTTGGCTTTACCCGTAAATGCTGTAGAGCCTAACTTTTGGTTGATCAAGTGCGAAAGAACGATCACAGCTTT
>JAYRQH010000157.1:0-9404 GCA_041910715.1 Bergeyella sp. | reverse complement strand
TCGTTAAAAAGTGTTAAAATAAATCTTAAAAGGTTAAAAATATTAACTTTTATACTTTTTATTTAATGAAACGACTAATACAAGGTACTCATATTCAGTACATTATCGATACTACATATAGCGGTTTTTTAGTAGAAAACTACGATTTATGCAAAACATAATAGTTAGTAAAAGATAGGTTTAGGAGCATTATAAAGCGGATTTTTGGTTTCCTATTTAAGATTTATTAACAAATAGAAAACCCGAAAAAATATCTTTCGGGTTTTCTTCATTATTCTATTCGTGATATTTATACCAATTCGCCGTATAAATCAAATTCTTCAGCGGAAGTAATTTTGATATTGGAAAACTCACCCAGCGGAATATAGGTGTCTTTCGCATCCACCAAAATGGTATTATCTACGTCTGGAGAATCGTATTCTGAACGGCCAACGAAGTAGTTGCCCTCTTTACGATCAAAGATGCATTTTAAAACTTTTCCCACTTTTTCCTGATTTTTTTCCCACGAAATCTGCGCTTGAAGCTCCATAATTTCCTCCACTCGAGCTTCCTTCACCTCTTGCGGAATCGTGTCTTCCAACAAATTGGCGTGCGTATTTTCTTCATGCGAATAGGTGAAACATCCCAAACGGTCGAATCTCTGTTCACGAACCCAATCTTTTAATTCCTGGAATATTTCTTCAGTTTCGCCAGGATAACCAACAATTAATGTCGTTCTGATTGCCATATCAGGAACCTTTTCACGGAATTTGGATAGCAAAGCATCGGTTTTCTCGTGAGTGGTTCCACGGCGCATCGATTTTAATAAATCAGAATTGATATGCTGCAAAGGAATATCGATGTAGTTACAAACCTTCGGTTCTTCGCGTATAATATCCAAAACATCTTCTGGGAAACCTGTTGGGAAGGCATAATGCAAACGAATCCACTCGATTCCTTCCACTTTAATCAATTCTTTCAACAAATCGCCTAGAGCTCTTTTTTTATAAATATCTAAACCATAATACGTTAAATCTTGCGCGATAAGAATTAGTTCCTTTACACCGACTTTTGCAAGACTTTTGGCTTCATCAATCAATTTTTCAATGGGTGTAGAAACGTGACCTCCACGCATCAATGGGATGGCACAAAACGAACACGGACGATCGCAACCTTCGGAAATCTTCAGGTAGGCATAATGTTTGGGAGTCGTTGTTAGCCGTTCACCTACCAATTCGTGTCTATAATCGGCTCCTAAATGTTTCAATAAAATAGGCAAATCTCGCGTACCAAAATACTGATCAACATCCGGAATTTCCTTCACCAAATCTGGTTTATAACGTTCGGAGAGGCATCCTGTAACGAAAACTTTTTCCACTTCGCCATTCTTTTTGGCTTCCACATAATCTAAAATCGTGTTGATGGATTCTTCTTTGGCATTATCAATAAATCCGCACGTGTTAATCACCACAATGTCACCTTTTTTCTCGTGCACCACTTCTTTTCCATTGGCTTTAAGCTGACTCATCAAAACTTCTGAATCGTAAACATTCTTGGAACACCCTAAAGTGATGACATTTATTTTCTTTTTCCCTGTGGATTTTGTACGCATCTTGTTGATTAATTTAAGTTTGCAAAGGTAGGAATAAAAAGTTTCTTTAACTTTTGTCTTGATACAAAAGTTAGAAAAAATCAAGACTGGATATTTTTACTAAAAAATTGATTTTTTTTAAACAAAATTCCCAAAACTCGGGTCGAAAGAAAAATCCTCAAAATCATTAAGTTTTAAGCCACCCTCAAACAATGGGAATTTTAACTTTGTCATAATAGAATAACTGTGTTCAAAAAAAAATAATTTTTCTTAACGCAAAAATCTCTTAGGTCTAAATACCCTAAAAAAAAGCCCTTTCAAACGAAAGAGCCTTATATCTATTAATTGGGTAAAAAACTATTTTATTAATTGCTTTAAATAAGCTCCATACCCACTTTTACCGTATTTAGTGGCTGTTTCCAACAATTTTTCTTCGTTGATAAAGCCATTATTGAATGCAATTTCTTCAATACAGCCAATTTTAAAACCTTGACGTTTCTCGATCACGCTTACAAACTCCGACGCTTCGTGTAATGAATCAAAAGTTCCCGTATCTAGCCATGCCGTCCCTCTGTCTAAAACGCCTACTTCCAGCTTGCCTTCCTTAAGATATACATTATTTACATCCGTAATTTCGAGTTCTCCACGAGGTGACGGCTGAATATTTTTTGCAATTTCCACCACATTATTATCGTAGAAATACAAACCTGGAACCGCATAGTTTGATTTTGGCGAGGTTGGCTTTTCCTCGATTGATAATGCTTTGAATTGATCATCAAATTCAACAACTCCATAACGTTCAGGATCTGAAACGTGATATGCGAAAACAACGCCTCCATCGGGATTGGTTTTATGTTTCAGCATTCTGCCCATTCCATTTCCATAGAAAATATTGTCACCCAGAACCAAGGCTGCAGCATCATTTCCGATAAATTGCTCACCTAAAATAAACGCTTGCGCTAATCCATCTGGACTTGGCTGAACAACATATTCGATATGACACCCAATTTGCGAACCGTCACCTAAAAGTTTAATAAAACCTTCTTGATCGTGTGGAGTGGTAATAATTAAAATATCTTTAATCCCCGCCAAAAGTAAAGTTGACAAGGGATAATAAATCATAGGCTTATCGTAAACGGGCATCAGTTGCTTGCTTACTGCAATTGTAAGGGGATACAAACGCGTCCCTGAGCCTCCTGCTAAAATAATTCCTTTCATGCGTAATTAATGTAACAATTTAACAATGTATCAGTTTAACGTTTAATTATACTGTTTTTCGTAGTACTTCTGATAATCACCCGAAGTAACATGTTCCAGCCATTCTTTATTTTCCAAATACCAATCGATTGTTTTTGCTAAACCTTCTTCAAAAGTTACCGATGGCTTCCAACCTAAATCACGATTTAGTTTTGTGGCATCAATATCATAACGCTTGTCGTGACCTGGACGGTCTTTCACGAACGTGATGAGTTTTTCTGAATAACCTTCTGGTTTACCTAATTTCGCATCCATCTGCTTAATTAATTCTTTCACCAAATCGATATTCTGCCACTCATTCCAACCACCAATATTGTAGGTTTCACCCGTTTTAGCTTCCTTAAAAATTTGATGAATGGCTTTGGCATGATCAATTACAAACAACCAGTCACGCGTATATTTTCCATCACCATAGATAGGAAGTTCTTTTTCATTTAAAATATTTGATAAACAAAGTGGAATCAGCTTCTCTGGAAAATGGTTCGGACCGTAATTATTAGAACAATTTGATACAATAAACGGCATTCCGTATGTATTTCCATATGCACGTACCAAATGATCTGAAGCCGCTTTCGACGCTGAATAAGGAGATTGAGGATCATAAGCAGTAGTTTCTAAAAAGAAACCAGTCTCGCCCAAACTACCATAAACCTCATCTGTGGAAACATGATAAAATAAGTTTTTTCTTGGCTCATTTGGGAATCTTCCATGTGTGTGATCTGGATTCAGCGTCCAAAACTCCTTACAAAGGTTTAAAAGGTTTGCCGTTCCGTTCACATTGGTATTGATAAACGCATTAGGATCTGTAATACTACGGTCTACATGACTTTCTGCCGCTAAATGAACAATGGCATCTGGATTATATTTCTCGAAAACTTTACGAAGTTCCTCTGGTTTTGTGATATCTGCTTTTTCGAAAACATAATTGGATTCGTTTTCGATATCTTTTAGGTTTTCTAGATTTCCTGCGTAGGTAAGTGCATCTAGATTGATAATAGTGGTATTTGGATTGTTTATCACAAATTCGCGAACCACGTGAGAACCAATGAAACCCGCACCACCTGTGATGATTATATTTTTCATAAATTATATTTAGAAATTATGGTCTTTAAAACTGGAAGCATTTTGATCTTTTTCTGATAAAATCATGTCCTCATCTGCTACTTTCCAATCGATATTTAGATCAGGATCATTGAACTTGACACTACCTTCAGAATCTTTATTATAAAAATTATCGCATTTGTAAGAGAAAACCGCTGTATCACTTAACACAACAAAACCATGAGCAAATCCTCTGGGAACATAGAACTGGATTTTGTTTTCTGCAGTAAGTTCCACGCCAAACCATTTTCCAAAACTTGGAGAATCTTCCCGAAGATCGACTGCGATGTCCCAAACCTTACCTTCTAGGCACGAAACCAGTTTTGCTTGAGCATGTTCTTCTTTTTGCAAATGTAACCCGCGAAGAACACCATAAGAAGACTTCGAAATATTGTCTTGAACGAAGTGACCATTCATTCCCGTTAATTCTTCAAACCGCTTTTCGTTATATTTTTCAAAAAAATAACCTCTCTCGTCCTCGAATAAGGTAGGTTCAATAATATAGCAATCTTTAAGAGGAGTTTCTTTAATTTTCATTTTATTTATTCGATTCTAATTTCTTTAATTCTTGTTCGAAAACCGACTTCTTAAGACTCGTGGTCGAAAAACGGTGATCTCGTTTGTTATAATAAATTTCGATCCCTTTTTCTTCACAATAGTCCTTACCAGTAAATTCTTTATCGCGATAATCATCACCTATGATACGAACATCAATTACGAACGATTTTAGAATATCCATTAAATCTTCTTCGGTATTATAGGGAACTATTTCATCAACGGAGCGACACGCTTTCAATTGAATATAGCGTTCAACTATTGACTGCGTGGGTTTATTTTTATGTGGGCGATCCAAAGTTGGATCTAATTGTAAAGCAACAATAAGGTAATCGCAAACGGTTTTAGCCTCTTCTAGCATTTTTATATGGCCTGCATGGAGCAAATCAAAAGCCGAAAAAGTGATTCCTATTCTTTGTGTTTTCATTCACTGAATTTTAGACAAAAGTAGGTAATTGACACTAATAAAAAAAATTAAACAATTTTAAAAAATGTTCGTATCAACAATCGCATATCCTCCTTAAAACTCATTTTCTCCAAATACTCCAAATTCAATTTTACTTTATCGGGAAAAATGATAGTGTCATTATATTCTAACGGATTTTCCTGTTTTGAAAGAAGATATTCTTCATTTCTGTATTTTAAACTGGCTTCAGAGGTTAAGCCTGGTCTCAATTGTAGCACGCGCCTATCTTCACCCTGCAGTTTGTCGTAATAGCCTTCAAGGTCAGGTCTTGGCCCAACGAAGCTCATATCACCTAATAAAATATTAAATAGTTGCGGTAATTCGTCAATTTTATATTTTCTCAAAAATGCACCCGTCTTGGAAATATTTCGTGTTTGAGGATGAATGGTTTGAAATTTATAGATGGTAAAAAGCCTTCCAAACTGGCCAACTCTCTTTTGCATAAAAATTCCAGAGGATTGCGTGTCTATCGAACAAATACAATAGATTACCAATAAAACAGGAAGAAATAACAAGATCAACACCAAAGCCAAACTTCGGTCGATGATATTCTTTTTCCATCCGTATGCATTCATTCGGTAAAAATACCCTTTTTATGCGAAAACTTCTTTTACTTTTTTTGCGATGCGCTCACTTTCTGCGTCGGTTAAATTAGAACCTGATGGCAAACATAAACCATTCTCAAACAATCCCTCAGCCACTTTTCCTCCATAGTAAGGAGCCTTCGCAAAAACAGGTTGTAAATGCATTGGTTTCCATAAAGGGCGAGATTCAATAGTATCTTCTAGAAATGAAAGACGCAAATCTTCTCTGGTTTTACCTGTAACTTTTGAATCAACGATAATAGCTGACAACCAGTGGTTAGAGAAATAATCACTATTAGGCTCATTATGAACTGTAACTCCATCAACCTCTTGAAATAGATCTCTATAAAATTTTTGATTTTCACGTCTTTTAGAAATTCTCGCGTCCAAGACTTGCATTTGTGAACGACCTAATCCTGCTAACACATTACTCATTCGATAATTAAAACCAATTTTTGAATGTTGATAATAATCGGTTTGATCTCTCGCTTGCGTAGCTAAATGGATGGCTTCTTTCTTGGATTCTTCATTATTGGAAATTATTATTCCACCACCAGAAGTTGTTATTATTTTGTTCCCATTAAAGCTGATGGTACCGTAATCACCAAAAGTGCCACATTTTTTATTTTTGTAGTGTGAACCTAAAGCTTCTGCAGCATCTTCAATCACGGGAATCTCGTAGTGTTTTGAGATCGAATGAATTTCGTCTACTTGATACGGCATTCCATACAAGTGAACCGGTAGTATCGCCTTAGGTTTCTTCCCTTTTTTTAAACGATCTTTTATAGCATCTTCAAGAAAATTGGGACACATATTCCATGTGGTAACTTCTGAATCTACAAAAATTGGTGTTGCATTCTGATATACAATTGGAAAAGTGGAACCAGCGAACGTTAAGGACTGCGCAATCACCTCATCACCGCCTTTTACTCCTAATAAAATTAAAGATAGATGGATTGCTGAAGTGCAGGAATTAACAGCGGTAACAAACTTTTCCTCACCAAGATAAGTCTGAAGTTGATTTTCAAAGAAATCTATATTTTCTCCAAGGGTTGTTACCCAATTTTTTTTAAAAGCATCTTGAATATATTCCAATTCGTTGCCTTCTAAGTGAGGTGTAGAGAGTGCTATTTTTTTGTTCATTCGCAGTTATTAATCCGTAAAAATAACTTTTTTACTGCTGTTTTTCAACTTTTAAAAAACTGTTTGTCTTTCTACTACTGCATTGGCTTCAATATTTTTGTGATCCGTAATTTTAGCCTCGCCACCGATATAAGCATTTGGATAAATAGATACAAAATCTCCAACTTCTACATCGTGATCAATGACAGCGGATGCATTGATGATGCAATGTTTACCAATTTTGCAACCCGCCTGCACAACGGCGTTGGCTAATACCACACTCCCTTCCCCTAGAATTACATCATTTGCTATCGAAGCTTTTGGATGGATTAAAGTAGCTAAAGAATGCCTAATTTCCTTGCTTACTTTTTCTCTAATTTTAGAATTTCCTATAGCTATAATGAGTTGGACATCAGGAAAAACAGTTTCATCATAGCGGTTATCATTGTCAAATATATGAACAACCTGGCCATCTAAAAGCTGAATTAAATCTTTTAGTACACGAGCATGACCGCCATTTCCATAGAGAATAAATTGCCGCATAGTCTACTTTTACTGGATGTGATGTTTTTGAATCAGGTTTTTCTTTAACAGCAAATAAATCACACTACCTATGAGTAATAATCCTATCGCGGTTGCCCATTGAAAACTTTGCGATTGCGTTGTTGCATAGATGAGAATAAAACCAGCGACTAACTGGAGTACTCCATAAATACTAGAAATGACCAAACGGTTGGTTTTATTTTCATTAGCAAAAAATTGATACAAATGGGAACGATGCGCTTCGAAGATATTTTCCTTTCTTAAAAGTCTTCTAATGATCGTGAGTACCGTATCCAATCCGTAGACCAACAAGAATAAAATATAGATAGGATTACCTGTGTGAATGATTAGTTTAGCTAAAAGGAATAGTATAATAAATGCCATAGCAACAGAGCCTACATCGCCGGCAAAGCATTTCGCCTTATTTCTAAAATTGAAAAAACCAAAGACCAAACAGGATAAAATAGTGTAGTAAATTAAATCTTGGTCAACAAAACGCAAAGTATGATTCACAAATGCTAACAAAATAAGCACAGCCAAACTGTTTGAAACTGTAATTCCATTAATACCATCCATAAAATTATAGGCATTAATGGTACCCACAGAAACCACTAAAGCTACAGGGATAATCCACCAAGGCAAGGAAAACATATCTACCTGATACAACATCAAAATCATACTGATAAGCTGTACGATCAGGCGTATTTTATTCGAAAGCGTTATGACGTCATCCAAAAAACTCACCAACGTTATGAGTGTTAATCCCAAGAAAAAATAGGGATATTGAAAGCCTGACATCAGAAAAAACAGCAAAGCACCAACGTAAAAAATAATCCCACCACCACGAAGTGTTACTTGGGTATGTGAACTTCTTTCGTTGGGTTTATCAATGATATTGAACTTATCAGCAATTCTGAAATAAACAAGTTCCAGTATGAATAATAGTATGATGACTACAATGTATTGCATTAATTTTCTATTTTAATGTTGGATCCAATTTTTGATTTGATGTTTTTAATGGTTGCATCATCGATTGAGGGAATTTCAAAAATAATTCCTTTACCATAAAGATTTTCTTTACCTTTTACTAAGTTTTGAAAATCCGTGGTTCCTACATAGGAATTGTTTCTTTTAAAAACCAAATTATATGCAGGTAAGCCTTTATATTCTACAAGATAAATATCTTTTTTACTTAAAAAATTAACATACGTACTCTCTATTGTTGCAGAATGAATATAGTTTTTGAAAACAAACGCCGTTTTAAAATTTTCAATATAACTATTTCTTAGGGTAAAGCTGTAAACTTCGCTTCCGAAATCTATTCCTATTTGGCAACCTTCGACAGATATATTGTCCATTTCCACAGCGGCTATCATACCACCTTGAAAACTATAACATTTTTCAGAGTTTGTCGCGGTAAGCTTAGAAAATTTATTTAGTCCATGATAACCTTCGAAAAGAAAACGTGTGCCCGCCTCACCATTGTAATTAGAGTTAATGTTGTATAATTCTAAATAGTAATTATTTTTTGAGTGCAGCAGATTTTTCACATTATTAGCAGAGATGTTTTCAAGTTTAGAGCCTTGATGAAAATCTTGCAACATGATCGCATAATTGGAACTTTGTTGATTTTTAAAATTTATTTGAAAATTTCCCAAGACAAGTCCGTTAGTCATTTTAGAGTCTAACTTAGACCCCCAATTATCACTTTGAAAAACGGTAATATCCTTTGATACAATCAGTTCAGCATTTGAAAAGTCGATTTTAACAGGCTTCATTGAGTAGGTAAAATGCTGTGGAATAGTAATGGTTTTACTAACGTAATATTTACCTGAGGGAAACTCAATATTTTGGCTAGTTCTTATTGCATAGTTAATCGCTCGCTGGATACTTTCTGTATCATCCTGTAAGTCATATGAATTTGTACCAAAAAAACTTCCTAATAAGTTTCCATCATAGTTTAATCGATAGAATTTAGTTCCAATTTTTTTATAAATTATTCCGTCCAGTTTTGCCTCTGTGAGTGTAGATCCGTCCACCCAATTTGATACTTCTATGTAATCAGCATCGTTTAATTTGGTTTGACCCAACAAAAAAGAGGAACAAAAAACAATAAGAATTACAAATATCTTTCCCATAGGATTTTACGCTATAAAATTCGTGAGAGTAACTTCTAAACCTTATTCTGCGGTAAGTGGTAATCGAT
>JAYRQH010000156.1:0-1853 GCA_041910715.1 Bergeyella sp. | reverse complement strand
TAAGAGATTTTCTACCAAAACCTCTTTACTGAAAGCTATTTTTTTGCCATCGGGTGATATTACAATATTGTCTACTTCGCCTATTTTGTAGAAAGACGACCACGTTTTCCCAGCATCTTTAGAGATAAAAATTTCTCCAGATTCAACGGCGTACAATCCGTTTTTATCCCATTGAATCACTGATTTCTTTCCAAAATCGATGCTTTGTGATTGATTTTTTATAAGATCAAGTGCGAACGACTTGGCATTGTTTTTTTCAGTTTTCAAATCGGTTTTACTCACCTTGTAAAACAAACTCGCTTGATTAGGAGCAACCGCTTGTACTCCCAATTTGTTTAACGACCACAAAAGTTCTGGAGTAATTACTTGTTGTGCATTCATAAGCAATGGCGCTGCTAGCGCTAGTAACAATTTGGTTAGTTTCATTAGTAGAAATTATACTTTTTTAGTTGATTTTTTCTTTTTTATTACGGATTTTCGAACCTCACTGATGTTCTGAAATATCCAATCTTCAATTTGAATGATGAAATTATTCCGACTTAACACCATTTTGCACAGATAGATAAATCCGGCAAAAATAAGTGCTAACAGAAGCGAAAATGTGCCAAAACTCCGGGCAATATCCGCTCGCTGATCATCATTTAAAAGCAAACCGAATTGCTTAGAAACCCAGTTAAGAAATATTTTAAAATCAAACCAACCTTCCAGAAACAATCCGACTCCTAAAATGAGAAAAATTGCTGCTAGAAGTATGGCTAGAATATAAAGAAAACCGACAATGAATGTATTGCCGGTAACAGATGGTTGTCCATCCAAAATGGTTTGTAATTCTCGTAATTTCATCGCTAGTCTTCGCGTCCAAAAATTCCATTAAGAAGCGAGGTAAGCACCGATAGCAAAATACTAAAAATAAATGCCCACCAAAAGCCATCAACACTCATTGAGTCCATGAAATAATCCACCAGAAGAATCATTAAAGCATTGATTACTAAAGAGAATATCCCTAATGTTAAAATGGTTATAGGTAAGCCAATAATCTTTAGAATAGGTGTAATAAAGGTATTTACCAAACCTAAAACAATAGCAAAAATAAGTGCTGATCCGAAATCATCAAGATGTACACCACTGAGTATTTTGGTTAATCCAAAAGCCACCACAGCCGTAACAAGAAGTCTAATTAATAAATTCATAAAAATAGGTTTTCATCAAAATTACAAAAAATTCGGCTAACGGATTCTCAAAAACTGCTTCTGCATTTGAGAAAAATAAATGTTCGAAACCAATAATTTTATAAATTGCTTTAAAATTTCAGTCGATGAAGATTAAAAATCTTGTAAGTATAGTGATCCTAATGATGAGTTGTAGTATAGTTGCCCAACAGAAAAACGATTTAGCAAAGTATGTAAATCCCTTTATAGGAACCGAAAAAATGGGACACACCTATCCTGGGGCCACCGTTCCTTTCGGGTCGGTACAGTTAAGTCCGGAAACTGATACACTGTCGTATGAGTTGAATGGAAAATACAATCCCGACGTCTATAAATATTGCGCAGGGTACCGTTACGAAGATAAAACGATTGTAGGGTTCAGCCATACTCATTTTAGTGGTACGGGACATTCCGATTTAGGTGATTTTTTAATTATGCCTTCAGTAGGTAAGCTTCAAATGAATCCCGGGACCGCTCAAAATCCAGAAAAAGGATTCCGATCCAAGTTTTCGCATAAAAATGAACACGCAGAAGCAGGTTATTATAGAGTGAAATTGGATGATCCCAATGTTTTAGCCGAACTTACTGCTACCTCTCGAGTTGGTTTTCATCAATATTCATTTCCGAAATCAAACGATGCCCATT
>JAYRQH010000155.1:0-1943 GCA_041910715.1 Bergeyella sp. | reverse complement strand
TTTTCGCCTAACATCATTGCGAACGGAAATGTGGTTTACTCGCCATTCAAAAATTTCAATCTTGGTGTTACTGCGCAATATGTGGGAAAACAATATTTGGATAATTTAGAAACTGCTGATAATCAATTGAAAGATTACTTAGTTCCTGATTTTAATGCGTCATATAAACTTCCATTGCAGAAGCAGGATATTACTTTTAGGTTCTTGTTAAATAATTTCACCAATACGAAGTATGTTAACAACGGTTTTAGTGGTCCGTATTACTTCTCTCAGGCCGGAATTAACTTCATTTTTGGTGTTTCTATGATGTTTAGATAAAAATTAATAATTTGATTATCAATGTTTTGTGAGTATTTTAAGGTTAATATGAAATAATTTATTTGTTAATTTGAAATTAATATTAATTTTACAACAATTTCAACCTCATGAACAATGTCCGTTGAAATGATATATAAACCTTAAAATTTTACATTTATGAAAAAAATCTATTCTTTGCTTTTAATGGCAACGGCCATTATTAGTATGTCTGCGCAGACAACCATTTCAATCAGCGGTAACAAGGTAACATTTACCACAAAATTCCCGACCGATGGTTTTAGCTCAACTCCTGTTAATATTTATTCCTGGAGTAATACAGGTGACAATACAGCTGGGATTTTCAAGGAACTTTTTGGAGGCTGGCCTGGTAAGGCAATGACAGGACCGGATGGAACTGGTAAATATACTGCAACTGTAGATCTGTCTACGCTTTATGCTGCCGGAACAAAAATCAATGAACTTAATTTCATTTACAATAATGGTAGCGGAACCCAAACTGCGGATCTGAAGGCTTCAGTAAACGCAACAGGATGGTCTCCGGTAACTATTGCAACACTTGCCGTAGGTGATACATCTGCAGATAAATCAAAATCACAGGTTGCTGCTGGTAAACTATTTACATCTGCTAAAGGAAATGTAGAACTTACTGTTTATGATTTCGGAGGTAAAGTTGTAAAGACAATCAAAACTAATGCAAACGGGAACCCAATAGACCTTAACCTTAGCCAGAAAGGGCTTTATTTAGTTAAGATTTCGGCTGAAAACCAGTCTGAAGTTGTAAAGTTTGCTTACTAATTTCAATAATTCAAATCAAATCAAAAGGTTGCTTGCAAAAGCAACCTTTTATATTTTCTATACTATCAAAAATTATGTAGTTTTGCGACAATGAATTTTGAGTACTTATTATATCGATATCTTCTGAAACATCAAACAGCGGAAGTTTCTGGTTTTGGAGTTTTTAAACTCACAAAACAGTCTGCTAAAATAGATGCTGAAAATTCTGTTATTCTTCCTCCGAAAGAATCAATTGAATTTGAGCAGGATTACTTTGTTTCCGGTTTGGATCTGGCAGATTATATCTCCTTAGAAACTGGTTTTGAACAAGCAGAAGTATTATCTCAGCTGAAAAATCAGTCGGATCAGTGGAAAAATAAATTGCAGTCCGAAGGTTTTTTACAACTAGGTAATATTGGACGCCTGATTCTGGATAAAGAAAACCGGATCATCAAAGATAACGAAGATACTGACGCTTTCGGTTTCGAGGAAATTAATCTGAATCAGCTGAAAACCAAAAAATCAATTCAAAAAACGGATATCGAATATAAATTAAATAACGGCGTTATATGGGCCTTTGTTAGTCTTATTTTTACTGGTTCGGTTTTGTTTTATTTTTTTGGAGATCAGGAATTGATCTTCGGAAAATCATCTAATATCCCTGCAAAACAGACTGTGAAAAAGATTGAGAAACCAAAAATTATGGTACTTCCCAAACAAGATTCTATAAAAACAGATAGTATAAAACCTACAACTAATGCAAAAATCCAAAAAACCAATAGATAGCCTTACGGTAATGACGAACATCGTCTTGCCCAACGAAACCAATTCATTAAGAAATCTTTTCGGAG
>JAYRQH010000154.1:0-6150 GCA_041910715.1 Bergeyella sp. | reverse complement strand
TTTAGTTTTCGCGTGACCAGTTTGCGTACGCTGTTATTTTCATTTGTAAGTGTTGGCGTCTTAGTCTTACTTGTAACCTTAGTGGGTGCTCTTTCAGATTCGCTAGTTGCAGGTAATTACATTGCGTACATCGTCACATCATTCATATTGCTGCTTATTTCTTCGATACTAGCGCTTGCGATATTTGGTCATAAAGTGGTATCCAAATTTATCAATTCGATTGCATTAGTTATCAGCATGAATTTTATGCTGCTGATTCCCTTATGCATTTTAGGAATTATTACGCTGATACAGACGGAACGTTGCAGATCTCAATTAAAGATCAATGAGTTAGCCTCTAATTGTAAAGGGATTTTAGATTATTACACAACAGAAACCTATAGTTTACTTTTTCTAGTTGCTGGTTTTGTCGGAATTTACATCTTTATACCAATTATTAGAAAATGGCGCGCACGACCCGAGTAAAAAATAGATGTTCATTTTTCGGTTGCAATCGAAAAAATTTCCTATTAATTTTGAAGCATATTTGGAAAGCATGGAAAATTTTATCAATAAAAAACTTTCAAAAGAGATCATGTACAAGGCTTCTTGCGATAAAAATGTAGACTTTGAAGGCGTTTTTTGGATGGCGGTAAAAACGACAGGCATTTTTTGCAGACCAACCTGCACCGCGAGAAAACCCAAACTGGAGAATGTTGAGTTTTTTGATAATACCAAAGATCCGATTTTAAAAGGATACAGACCGTGTAAAATATGCAAACCGCTTGAAAAACCAAACGAAACGCCAGTCGAAATTCAGAAATTACTTGATGAGCTGATTGCAGATCCATCACTGAAGCTGAAAGACCAAGATTTACGCGACCGAAACTTAGAACCTGCAACAGTACGCCGCTGGTTTTTAAAAAATCACGGTATAACCTTTCATGCATTTCAGCGTATGTTTAAACTTAATTCGGCTTTTAAGAAGCTGCAAGAAGGCGAAAATATTTTGGATGTAGCGTTAGATAGTGGCTACGATAGTCTCAGTGGATTTTCGAATCAATTCAAAACTATTTTCGGAGTATCACCAAAAAATTCGAAAATGGAAAAAATTATCGACTTAAAACGGATAGAAACCCCGTTAGGAACGATGATTGCCTGTGCCACCCGCGACGGTATATGTATGTTGGAATTTTCAGACCGCAAAGCGCTTCCTACCGAATTGAAACAGATTTCGCAGTATTTTGATGCAACGATTGTTCAAGGTGAAAATCCGCATTTTGGAGTTTTGGAGGACGAGTTAAAGCGCTACTTTGAAGGAAATTTGAAGGATTTTAGCGTTCCATTAGCTCCCGTAGGAACTGATTTTCAGAAACAAGTTTGGGCGGTTCTACGCGGTATTCCTTACGGTACAACTCGCAGTTATCAGGAGCAAGCCGTGATTCTTGGAAATTCTAAAAGCGTACGTGCAGTTGCCAATGCCAATGGTTTGAATAAAATATCGATCATCATTCCTTGCCATCGAGTAATTGGTAGCGATGGAAAACTTACAGGTTATGGTGGCGGAATTTGGCGCAAACAAAAACTTCTCGAGCTTGAAAAAGCGATCTTATTTTAGAAATTAGTTCAGATCAGAATTTAAATTTTAATACTAGCATATCTTTCAACTGAATTCCATTTTCGATGATGGGTTCGTTATAATTTTCTAGAAAGAAATTTTCGCGAATTCCAAATTTTTTAAAACCATTTCGCTCATAAAAACGAATCTGTGCGGCGCTGCAATCAGGTGTTCCCACGATAATTTCGTTATAGTTGGGTTTTGATATTTCTTTAATGTAATCCAAAATTTTTCCCCCAAATCCTTTATTTTGCTCGTTTTCCGCTACAGCGATATTTTTGAGCTCAAGGGTGCGGGAATCGATTTCAAATAAACAAAAAACTCCTACTGTAGCCGAATTGTATTTCACTACATAAACTTCGGACTGGAAAACATAGCGATCAATAGCTTCTTTGGTTTCGTCGGCCAACAACAGCAATTCATACGGAAAATCAGAATTTATCTTTTCAAATTTTAGGTTCATTCTTAGTTTATTCGTGATCTTAACACTAGTTTCGAAAGATAAAAGTAACTCAATTTTATTTCAAAATCTCTCATTATCTTTAGTAAAAATTTGAACTATGAATGTGCAACCGATCTTGGAAAGCGAACAGGTGATTTTAAAACCGCTGCATGAGGATGATTTTGAATCACTATATCGCGTAGCTTCGGATCCTAAAATATGGGAGCAGCATCCAAATCAGGACCGTTGGAAGAAAGAAGTTTTTCAGAATTTCTTTACGGGTGCACTGGATTCGGGTGGCGCTTTCCTTATCCTGAATAAAAAAACTTCGAAACCAATTGGTAGCACGCGTTTTTACGATTATTCTTCAGAAGATAACTCCATATTTATTGGCTACACATTTTATGGGACGGATTCTTGGGGAACTGGAATTAATGCGGAGGTAAAAAAACTGATGTTAGAATATATTTTTCAGTTTGTAGATTTAGTTAAATTTCATGTAGGTAACCAAAACAGAAGATCGCAAATCGCTATGGAACGTCTGGGAGCAATGGCTCACAAAGAAATCGATGTTGCGTACTATGGCGAACCAACAAGAACGAATATTGAATATTGGATTCCGAAAGCTGATTTCTTAAAATAAAGAAACGCCGGCTTCACAGCGGCGTTTTCTCAACAATTTATACACTATATACTATCGCATTATTATGCTAAATTATAGTCGATTTTCCGATTTCGATATTTTCATGATGAAAAATTTCGGCATCGTTTAGGAGCAGCTTACAGATGTAGTCTCCTATGAATGAAGTTGAAAAATTCTTACGAGGATTTAAGTCCACAGAAACAACTCCATTGTGTATTGCTTGCTCTACCGCAAAAACAATATGATCTGCAATGGTCTTTTCACCTAAATAATCCATCATCATTGCAGTACTTAATATCGAAGCCATGGGGTTGGCAATGTTTTTACCTTTAGCTTGTGGATACGAACCGTGAATAGGCTCGAACATCGCGGTCTTTTCGCCAATGGATGCAGACGGTAGAAGCCCGATGGAACCGCCAATCACGCTCCCTTCGTCGGAGATAATATCACCAAACATGTTTTCTGTTAAGATTACATCAAATTGCTTCGGATTCAAGATCATTTGCATCGCTGCATTGTCAACAAAAAGATATTCAAGTCGTACATCTGGATAATCCTTAGCGATTTCCTGACAGGTTTTTCGCCACAATCGGGAAGTTTCAAGGACATTCGCTTTATCAATTAAGGTCACCTTTTTTCTTCTTTTTTGCGCGGCTTGAAATGCCAAGTGAGCAATTTTCTCAATCTCCGATTTTTGATACGAACACACATCATATGCAGAATTTCCGTCGTCAGTTGTTTTTTTCTTCCCGAAGTAGATACCGCTTACCAGTTCGCGGTAAATCTGCATATCGGTACCTTCAATGATTTCTGACTTTAGTGGACTGATTTCGGACAGCGATGCATAGGCTTTTATGGGGCGGATATTTGCATATAAACCCAATTCGGAACGAAGTTTTAGCAAGCCTTGTTCTGGACGGACTTTCGCGTCAGGATCTTGGTCAAAACTGGGATCTCCAATAGCGCCAAATAATACCGCATCGGTCTTATAACACAAGGCTAATGTTTCATCAGGGAGTGGATTTCCCGTTTCGAATATGGCTTTGGCACCAACCGACGCTGGGAAAAATTCGAATTCTACTGGATAATGTTTCGTTACGGTATGTAAAACTTTTAAAGATTCGTCTACGACTTCCGGGCCGATACCATCACCGGATAATACGGCTATTTTATATTTTTTAGTGCTCATGTGTAGGTTTTAGGAGAAAATACGGTTTTGTTGTTCAAATTCTTCGATGGCTTCTTTTTTATTCAGCAAAAAATCCAGATCATCATAACCTTCCATCAAGCAAATTTTCTTGTACCCATCGATCTCAAAACGAGTCGAATTTGTAGAGTAGGAAAGTGTTTGATTGGGTAAATCAACTACGAGTTGGGTTTTTGGATTGATCTTAATTTCGTGTAACAGTTCTTTTAAAAATTCGGTCGAGACTTGAATCGGAAGTAAACCATTATTTAGCGCATTTCCTTTAAAAATATCTGCAAAAAAACTGGAAACAACCACTCTGAAACCATAATCCGTCAAAGCCCATGCAGCATGTTCACGACTGCTGCCGCATCCGAAATTGTTTCCTGCAACCAAGATTTCACCGTGATATGTACGGTCATTGAGAGGGAAATCGTTATTTGTGATTCCATCTTTTGTAAATCGCCAATCACGAAACAAATTTTCGCCAAAACCTTCTTTTGTTACGCTTTTGAGGAAACGAGCGGGTATAATCTGGTCAGTGTCAATATTTTCAATATCTAATGGAACTGCAGTAGATTCCAAATGAATTAATTTTTTCATACGCTTAATTTGTATTTATTGCAATTTTCCCTTCTATTGCCGCAATAGCCGCCGTTAGCGGACTTGCCAAAAGTGTGCGCGCACCTGGCCCTTGCCGACCTTCAAAATTTCGGTTGGAAGTTGAAACACAATATTCGCCTTCGGGAATTTTATCATCATTCATTGCTAAACACGCAGAACATCCTGCCTCCCGAATCTGAAATCCTGCTTCAGCAAATAGTTCATCCAAACCTTCTTCTTTTATTTGCTGCGCCACGTGAAAGGAACCAGGAACAATAAGAGCAGTGATATTTTGTGCTTTGCTTTTTCCTTTAATATAGTGGGCGGCGACGCGGAAATCTTCAATTCGTGCGTTAGTGCAACTCCCAATAAACACATAATTCACTGGGATTTCAGCTATTTTTTGGCCTGATATTAATCCCATATAGCGTAGTGCTTTTTCTTCGGATTCGGAATCGGCAGTGGGAACCTCATCGTAAATGGATATTCCCATTCCAGGATTTGTTCCGTAGGTTACCATCGGTGCAATATCTTCGGCTCGAAAATTATATTCCAAATCAAATACAGCGTCGTCATCGGTTATCAGCGACTTCCAATATTCAACTTTGGCTTCGAATTCATCTTCTTGTGGTGCATATTTTCTACCTTTAATATAATCATACGTTGTTTGATCGGGGGCAATCATTCCACCGCGTGCACCCATCTCAATGCTCATATTACATACCGTCATGCGACCTTCCATGGTCATTTCCTCAAAGACATTTCCGGCGTATTCGCAAAAATAGCCCGTTCCTGCATCGGTTCCTATTTGAGCTATGATATAAAGGATGACGTCTTTCGGAAGCACATTTGCAGCCACTTTACCTTTAACGTTTATCCGCATGGATTTTGGTTTGTTCATCAACAAACACTGACTTGCAAAAACCATGGCCACTTGACTGGTTCCTATACCGAAAGCGATAGCTCCAAAGGCACCGTGAGTAGACGTATGGCTATCGCCACATACGATACTCATTCCCGGTTGAGTAATTCCTAATTCGGGAGCAATAATGTGTACAATACCCTGATTTTCATGTCCGAGCCCCCAATACTCAATGTCATAATTTTCACAATTTTTTTGCAGCTGAGCTACTTGATTGCGTGAAAGTTCATCCTGGATCGGTAAGTGCTGATTTATCGTAGGAACGTTATGATCAGCTGTTGCCGTAACCTGCTTGGGACGAAATAGTGGAATATTTCGCTTGGCCAATTCATCAAATGCTTGTGGGCTGGTAACTTCATGGATTAAATGCCGATCTATATATAGAATTTGAGGCCCATTTTCAATGGACTCAACCACGTGTGCATCCCAAACTTTGTCAAATAAGGTTTTTCCCATGCTTTAGATAATGTTGGAACGGTTAGAATATTGAAATTCGTTCATAATGATATGCAAGTCTTCATTACCGACTTCTTTTTTTCGATCTGCAATTTGAAGAAAGTGCTGGTACAGGTAGTCGAGCTCAAGTTTTGAAACTTCAAAACCAATACTTTTGAATCGATACGCTAGGGCAGAGCGACCACTTCGGGCAGTTAAAATAATCGACGACTCAGTAACGCCAACTTCGGCTGGATCTATAATTTCGTAGGTTTCTCTATTTTTTATTACGCCATCTTGATGGATACCTGAGGAATGGGCA